>JAHFON010000039.1 GCA_023261695.1 Candidatus Moraniibacteriota bacterium | reverse complement strand
ATAGAAAAGCCATTCGCCCGAACGCCAAAAGAGAATCAGATTCCAAACCAAAAAAGTAAGGAGGAACACGGAAAGATTTTCGCTCAATGTAAATTTGGAAAACCACATCGGCAAGAAAGAAAAGATGGCGAGCGCCAGTCCGCAAAAAGCGTAATATTGATGCACGAACAATCTCAATAGGTTGTAGAATGAAAACAAAAAAAGAAAAAGAAGCAGGGCGTTACCAATGGCCGGGCCGTGCAGTCCGAAGAGAACAATGAAACTGGAAAGCCAAGCGGTATAGCCAAGCGGGAATTGCGTGATCAGATCGCCCGCTTTCGTATAGGCAAAGCCCGGGAAATTAAGCGCCGTGCCCGCGCCATAAATTTTGAAGAAACTTCCGCTTACCGGCGTATTGAAAGTTAATTGTCCATTTTGTGCCAGACGAAACGCGGCTTCGGCGATGGAGCCTTGGTCGCGGCCGGAAAAAAAGGTGGGTTCGGAAAAATAACCGACAAGCGAAGCAAAGGCAAACGTGACGACAAGAGCGACTTTGAGATCCAGTGGCGCGCGGATGAGTAATTTCCCACAGATGAAGGCGGCTAGAATCAAAGTAACAGCCAGACCGCAAATGACAAAAATAAAAAGGAAAACACTACTTGCGGCCAGCACGAAAGATAACCAGCCCAAGACGATGAAGGTCAGGCCTAAAAGGACGGCCAGCGTATCGGTTTTCGGAGTTTCAGAAAAAAGTTTCATATTGTCCAGTATACAACAAGAATGGGCGCTTTTTCAATTTTCCAAAGTCTAAATTGTTTCGTTTGTCTGTTTGCCAAGCGTTTTGAATGCGTTTACAATTAAAAGAAAGATGATTTTTTACGGCTAGTGTATATCCAGATGAACCGACATTTTCTTTTTTGGTACTATGCCGAAGGCATTCGCGGCGTGTTTACGCTCACCCGGAACTTTTTGCGTTTTGTCGCGCATCGTTTTTATATAGGCGGATTATTGCGCACGCTGGTTTCTCCTTGGAAAAGAGATGTGGCTTTTCATAATTGGAGAGGCTTGCATCCGCTTCTTTTTTTCAGGATGTTGTTTAATAATTTTATCTCCCGTTTCTTGGGAATGTTAGTCAGGTTGGCGGTGCTCACATTGGGTATTTCATTGTGGATTGCGGTTTTTATCGCGGGGATGCTTTTTTTTCTGCTCTACACTCTCGCGCCATTTTTGATCGTTTCTGGCTTCGCGGCGTTTCCTTGGTCGCAAGTTTGGGGTATCGGCACTCTACTTTTAGGCACGTTGGGTTTTGGCATCGCGCTTTTTGTCTATATAACGAGAAAAAAGACGGAACCGCTGACGTTTGATATTCAAGAACTGCGGAAGAGAAAATTTTTCCAGCGGTTGCTCGCGCGTTTAGGGCTGAAGTCTGAAGCTTTCAAAAAAGAAGTATTATATGATACGGAAACTTTTCTTAAGTTTCTTGGCACGCTTGGTATTGAGCGGGCGACTTATGAACGGGCTGTAGCGGTGGAATGTGGGCTGGCGGAAAAACGCGCGCAGAAGAATAGTTTCTGGTTGTGGGAAAATTTGCGTAAAACAAGGCCGTTTTGCAAAGACTGGCATTACGCTTATACGCCGCGTCTGGATAATTATTGTTTGGATCTTGCTAAATCTGATCCGACGGAGTATGGTCGGCTGGAACTTGTGGGACGAAATGACGAATTGCGCGTCGCAATAGTGGTGCTGGAGCGTCCGACGCAAAACAGCGTTATTTTAGTGGGCGAGCCGGGCATCGGCAAAAAAACATTTATTCATTATTTCTCCCGTTTGATCCGTGAAAATACCTTCGGAGACCGATTCTTGAACGAAGCGAGAGTTTTACTTTTTGATATTGGCCGGGCGGTGAACGATGCCGTCAGCCGCGGAGAAGACGCGGAACATTTTGTGCGTTTGCTGTTTATGGAAGCGGCGTACGCCGGCAACGTTATTCTCGCCATAGAAAATATTGACGATTATCTGGTCGGAGATCACCCGCACTCCAATTTAGCTCCCTTATTTAATGAGTTTCTCCAGTTGGCGACCTTTCGCGTGATCGCGACCGCGTCTACCAATCGTTATCACGCGTTGGCCAAAGAAGACGAACAGGCGCTTAAGTTTTTTGACGTGATTTATCTGCGCGAGACAGATGACGGCGAAACGCTGGATATTTTGCTTCAGCGTTTTGAGCTGTTGGAAAGGAAAAGAGTAATTCTTACGATGCGCGGACTGGAGACGATTATCGCGGCGGCGGATCGCTATGATTGGCAAATGCCTTTGCCGGAGCGGGCGATTGATTTGGCGCAGGAAGTAATTTTACATTGGCGGGGAACGGGCGAGAGTTTTATCACGCCGGAGACGGTGAATAACTTTGTCTCCCTCAAAACTGGCGCGCCTCAAGGCGCGATCAAAGAAGACGAAAAAGAAAAATTGTTGCATCTGGAAGAATTGCTCCACCGGCGCGTCATCGGACAAGACGAGGCTGTGAAACAGGTGGCGGAAGCGATGCGTAAAGCGCGTGCCGGATTCGGCAATGACAAGCGACCGCTCGGCAGTTTTATCTTTTTTGGGCCGAGCGGAGTAGGGAAGACGGAAACCGCTAAGGCCTTTGCTGAAAATTATTTCGGCAGTGATGAACAAATGATTCGTTTGGATATGAGCGAGTTTCAAACTCCGGAGTCCATTGATCGGCTGATCGGCTCGCGTGAAAAAGGTATTTACGGAGAATTGGTGACGGCCGCCAAAGAACACCCGTTTGCCATTTTGCTTTTGGATGAGATAGAGAAAGCTTATCCTAAAGCTCTGGATTTGTTTCTACAGATTCTGGATGAAGGTTATGTGACGGATGGTTATGGAAAAAAGGCGAGTTTCCGCAATATGGTAATTATCGCGACTTCCAATGCCGGCGCGCCACTCATCAAAACGTTGGTGCGCGAATCAGCGCCTCTGCCGGTGATTCGCAAACGAGTGCTGGACCACATCATTGAGAGCAATATCTTTCGCTTGGAATTTTTGAGCCGTTTTGACGGGATTATTTTTTTTGCACCTTTGAACCGCGCGGAATTGGAAGCGGTGGCGGAACTCAAACTGAAAGAATTTGCCGAACGTCTCAAGAAAGAAAAAAATATTGACATCAGTTTCGCGGATGATGTCGTGCCGAAAATCATAGATAAAGGTTTTGAACCAGAATTTGGCACGCGCTCTCTCAATCGTTTTATTGAAGATTCCATAGAAGATGCCGTCGTGAAAAAGATTATCGCGGGAGAATTATTGGAGGGCGGGACACTGCGTTTCTCGGGTAACGATTTATAATTTTTTTTAAACCTATGCCGGAAGATAATGGCAAAAAATTAAAAGTGTTGGTTGTCGCGCCTACGCCGTTTTTTTCCGATCGGGGCACGCACATCCGCATTTTGGAAGAGGCATTGGCGCTCCAAAAACGCGGACATTTTATCACGATCGTCACTTATCATATCGGCGCGCCATTGCCGAAAAATTTAGAAACGAAAATAGACATCCGCCGCATCCGCCGCTTACTTTTTTGGTACAAAAAATTGGAAGCCGGTCCCGATTGGCAGAAAATTTTTTTGGATTTGATGCTGATTCGTAAAACTTTTTATCTGGCTCGGACTTGGAAACCGGATATCATTCATTGCCATCTCCACGAAGGAGTCTTGATTGGCTGGATTGTAAAGAGGGCGCTTTTTTGGCGCAGACTGAAACTGGTGGCTGACTTTCACGGCAGTTTGACTGCAGAAATGGTTTCTCACAGCTATTTGCGATCAACTTTGGCGCAGAAATTTTTTAAGTTGTTGGAGCGTATGATAAACAGATTGGGAGATGCGGCAACCGCGAGCTCCTGGGACAATACCTTAAATATAAACAGCGTGCGCACAAAAAATGCGGCACAGCTTTTGTTGGACGGCACGCGCTTGTCGATGTTTGACGGATTGCCTGATATTTCAGAAATCCGCAGAGCGTATCACATTCCGGAAAATAGAGTCGTCATTACTTATACCGGCTCGCTTATTCCTAACAAAGGCATCGGGCTTCTTTTGGATGTCATTCCTCTTGTGTGTGAGAAATACAGAGAGGCACATTTCGTGATCGCGGGATTTCCGTTGGACCAGATTGCAGGGTATGTGCAACAAAATGTCTTCAAAACGCGCGTGACTATCATTAGCCCGCTTTCATATTTCGTTTTGCCGCAGATATTGAAAATGAGCGACGTTGGAGTTGATCCGAAACAAGTCAGCACGCGTCAGGCTAGCGGGAAAATGTTGCAATATATGGGGGCGGGATTGCCGGTAGTGTGTTTTGACACATTAAACAATCGCGAGTATTTGAGCGCTCTCGGAATGTATGCGCAAGAGGCGACGCCACGGAGTTTGGCTGAAGCGATTGGCAAACTGATTGACTCTCCGGCTCTGCGCGAAAAACACAGCACCGCCAATCGTCTGAAAGCCGAAATGTTCAGTTGGGAAAAATCAGCACAGAAATTAGAAGACATTTATTATTCCCTGCTTTCTTTATGAAATTATTGCTCATAAAAATCGGCAAAGCTTTTCATACGCTCAAGCGCGACGGATTGGTTCGGGGCGGCCGGCGCGTGCTTACGGCGGGTATGGCGATGTTCCGTTTCGTGGGGCGCGGAGACATCCTTTTTATTACCGGCGGAGTAGGGGACAGCGCGCGTTATAGAACAGCGCATATAGCCGAAGCTTTGCGCATACAAGGATTCAAAACGTCCGTGACGGTGCAAGATAATCCTTTGCTTGCGACCTACGCGAATAAGTTTTCTATTTTTGTTTTTCATCGGGTGTTATACACGCGCAGTGTTGCCAAGTTAATCGCGCGTATCAAAGCGCAGAACAAAGAAATAATTTTTGAAACAGACGACCTTGTTTATGATCCTCAATTTCTTAAGTATAT
>JAHFON010000038.1 GCA_023261695.1 Candidatus Moraniibacteriota bacterium | reverse complement strand
TGGCGGCCTTTGTAGACGCCGAGCACGCGCTGGATCCGGAATACGCCAAACGCATCGGTGTGAATATCAACGACTTGCTGATTTCCCAGCCGGATAACGGAGAGCAAGCATTGGATATCGTGGAGACTTTAGTGCGTTCCAATTTGGTGGATGTGATTGTAGTGGACTCGGTGGCCGCGCTTGTGCCGCGAGCTGAAATTGAAGGCGAAATGGGGGATAGTCATATGGGACGGCAGGCGCGTCTAATGTCGCAGGCGTTGCGCAAACTCACCGCGATTATCGCGCGTTCCAACGTGGTGGTTATCTTTATCAATCAGATTCGGATGAAAATCGGCGTGATGTTCGGCAATCCGGAAACGACCACTGGCGGACAAGCTCTCAAATTTTATTCTTCTGTCCGCATTGAAGTGCGCCGCAGCGCTCAAATCAAAAAAGGCGAGAGCGTCGTCGGCAATCGCGTCAAAGCAAAAGTGGTGAAAAATAAAGTTGCCGCGCCGTTCCGCACCGCGGAGTTTGATATTATGTACAATGAAGGCATTTCGCTGGCGGGTGACATTTTAGATACCGGCGTGCTTTATGGAGCAGTCAAGAAATCCGGGAACTCATTTGCGTTTGGCGAAGTGAAACTGGGCGTGGGGCGCGAGAATGCCAAGACTTTCCTCAAGGAAAATCAGAAAATAGAGAAAGAAATTGAAAAAGAGATTATCAAGGCATCCAAAAATGTCGTGGTTTCTGCTGGTGAATCGGAAGAGTAGATACATAATTGCAAAGTAAATATGAAGCGGCCGCTTAGTGCGGCGCTTTTTGTTCCCAATGCCGTAGGCGTAATCAGTCACAAAAAAGGATATGTTATAATGTCTCTACTATGCAAAAACCAATATCAAGAACATTTTTTGTCGGGTTAGGCGGAGTTATTTTTGCGCTTTTGTTAGTTATTTCACTGAACGTGCACATTGTTCTGGCTGATGATTGCGCTTCCGACGATACGGAATGTCTCAACAATCAGATAGATAAAATTGAAACAAAGCTCAAAAAAGAGACGCAACAGCTTAATGTGCTGAAACAGGACCTCAACCAGATTAATTCCTCGCTTACTTCCACTCAACAAACGATTATCAGGGTGCAGAATTTACTGAATCAAACAAAACAGACCATTGATCAAAAAGAACAAGAGATAATGAATTTGGAGCAGCAGCTCGGTCTGGAAAAAAAGGTTTTAGGCGGCCTGATCCAAGAGATGTATTTTACGGGGACTGTGCCGCTGGTGGAAGTGATGTTTGTGAAAGATGACCTCACGAATGTTTTTCAGGGCAATGATAATCTGTTGTCCACTCAAGAGAAAATGCAAGAGGTGATTCGGGAGATAAATGATATGAAGGAAAAAGTAGCGAATGAAAAACTCTCTTTGGAAGACGTCAAAAAAGATCACGAGACACTGCTTCAAATCAAGAATCGGCAGAAACAGGGTTTGATTTCAGATAAGTTGGATACGCAGTCGGACATAGAAGATCAGCAAACGGTTATCAATAGATTACAGAAAGAGCTGAATCAATTACAGGGCGATTTGAATATTATCTTGGGTAAATCGTACAATGCCAAAGACATCAAGGACGCGGTAGATTTTGTGAGCAAAGAAACCGGGGTCCCGAAGGGTTTTCTTATGGGAGTGCTTAAGATGGAAACCAATCTGGGCGCCAATGTGGGTGGCTGTACATACGCGCAGGTGGAAGATGGCGCACTGGCTAATTATAAAGCGAAAAAACTTGGTAAAGTCGCTTGGGCGACATTTCAGCGTCGCCGCGATATTTTCAAACAAATTACGAGCGAACTTGGCATTGATTACCGCAAGCAGAAAGTCTCTTGCTATGCGGGTACGGGAGGCGCTATGGGTGTCGCGCAGTTTATGCCGGATACGTGGAACGCGTACAAAGCCAGAGTGGCTTCCGCGACCGGGCATAATCCTCCCAGCCCGTGGAATCTGACCGATGGCGTGATGGCGATGGGTAAGAAACTGGCGATGGTTCCCGGCGTGACTGGCGGCAATCGTAGCGCCTGGAAGCGCGCCGCCGCCATTTATCTCGGTACCAGTTACGCCCCATACATTAACGGCATTCTTTATTGGGCCGATCATTACAAAGAGTTGCTGTGATTTTGAATAATTGAAACAATGTCCGCTTGCCAAAAATCAAGACACCTGATAGACTGGCAAGTAATTGAGAAAGTCCGATGTTTCTCCCGCCCGCTTAATTTGGGATTAGGAGGAACGAGCAAAGCGCGCAGGACTTTTTGACCGGCGGTTTTTTATTTATAACGAATTTTGAGATATGGTGGAATACGAATTATTTTATCTGGTGGGCGAATCCAAAGATGCCGATTTAGCGCGTGTTAATGAAGTTGTCGAACAAATAGTCACTACCAGTGGCGGAGTGTTTCTTGAGCCGCGCACAGAGGAAAAGCGCAAGCTGGCTTATAAAGTCAAAAATGAAACTCGCGGTACGTATATCGCGCGCCGGTTCACGTTACCTGACAAAGACGAGCGAGATGCGAGCGGGAGGGAAGAAGAAGCGCATCCTTTGACGGTTATCAATAATGCCCTGCAACTTTCTCAAGATGTTTTGCGGTTTCTGATTATTTCAGCCAAAGAATTGCCGGAATTGAAAGCTATTCCGCGCGTGGAACGTTCTAAAACGGAAGCGAAAAGCGGCCGCTATGAGAAGCGCGGCGCAGTGCGTCTGATGCCACAGGCACCGGTCGCTCCGAAAGAAACGGCCGCGCCGGTGAGTGATGAGCGCATAGATGAACAGTTGAAAGAAAAATTAGACATATAATTATTTAACAAGACTGTGAGTTTTATGAATGTGAATAAAGTTATTCTTGTCGGGCGATTGACGCGTGATCCGGAAATGCGGACCACGCCGAGCGGGCAATCAGTAGTGACGATAGGTATCGCCACTAATAATTTTTGGACCGACAAAAGCGGTACTAAGCAGGAGCGCACGGAATTTCACAATGTCGTTTTGTGGGGGCGGCTCGCGGAGATCTCCAGTCAATACTTAACTAAGGGACAAGAGTGTTTTATTGAAGGCCGTTTACAGACGAGAGAGTATACCGCCAAAGACGGTTCTTCAAAAAGAATTACTGAAATTGTGGGTGAGAATATGCAGCTTGGCAGTCGCGCCCAAGGAACGCCATCCGGAGGAGCGCGTATGCAGGGAGCGCCAACCGGTGCTGGCGGGTACGCCGGAGCGAAGCCGGATCAAACGAAAACTTCTGCGGAAGAAGAGATCCCCACTATCAATCTGGATGACGAGAAAGAAGAAATCAGGATTGAAGACGTTCCGTTTTAATCTCAAATATTTTTAAAGCTATGGAAGACGCAATGCGCAAAAAACTCATACAGCTTGATTACAAGGACGCTTATTTTTTGCGTCAGTTTCTTAATTCGCAGGGTAAAATTTATCCGCCCAAACGTTATGGCTTGACTGCCAAAGATCAGCGCCGTTTGGCCACCGCCATCAAGCGCGCTCGTTTTATGGCATTGATTCCATACGTTGTGAAATAATGAGATTACAGCCGTTAATTTTTGCAATTCTTGCGCGGTATGCTGAATCTTACAGAGATTAAAACAGGCAAGAAAATTATCTGGAATAAAGAACCCCACGTGGTTTTGGAAAGCCAGCATTCAATGATCGGGCGCGGGGGAGCTGTCGTGCGCACCAAGTTGAAAAATCTTCTTTCGGGAGCGATTGCCGACTACACTTTTCAGGGCGCGGAGAAAATTGAAGAAGCTGAAATTTTCAAATCCCACGCGCAGTATCTGTATCGCGAGCACGAGGTGTATCAGTTTATGGATATGGAAACTTACGACCAGTTTTCTTTGGCGAAAAACGTGATGGACAATGTGGCGTTGTATTTGGTTGAAGGAACTGAAGTTTCCATTCTTAATTGGAACGGCCATCCGATCAACCTAGAAATTCCTGTCAAAGTTACGCTCATGGTTACTGACGCGCCGCCCGATATCAAAGGCGATACCGTGTCGGGCGGTGGTAAAATAGTCACGCTGGAAACAGGTTTGCGGATTACGGCCCCGCTTTTTGTAAAAACCGGAGATAAGATTATAGTTAACACGGAAAGAGGCACTTACGTTGCGCGCGCGTAGCGAGAAACTTAAAAAAGCTTATTCAAGCAGTAAATATATGAATTCTCCATTTGAAAATGCGAAACAGCAATTGAGAGCCGTGCAGGAAATAATAAAATTGGACGACAATGTGGTTGAGCAACTGATGACGCCCGCGCGAATGTTGGAAGCGGCGTTGACTATCAGAATGGATGATGGTTCAACGCGAGTGTTTACCGGCTATCGCGCGCAGTACAATGATGCTCGCGGACCCTTCAAGGGAGTGATTCGTTTTCATCCCGGCGTGACGGCGGAAGAGGTCAAAGCGCTTTCTGCGTGGATGACTTGGAAAACGGCGGTCGTGAATATTCCGTTAGGCGGCGGCAAGGGAGGTGTCGCGGTGGACCCCCAAAAACTTTCTGATCGCGAATTGGAAGCTCTTTCGCGTGCGTATATCAGAGCTTTCGCTAGATTTATCGGCCCCGATCTGGATGTGCCGGCGCCGGATGTTTCTACCGATCAGCGCGTAATGGGCTGGATGCTTGATGAATATGAAAGTATAATCGGCGCACACAGGCCCGGGGTGATCACCGGCAAGCCTCTGTCCATCGGCGGCTCCCAGGTACGCGAATACGCGACGGCGCAGGGAGCGTTTTATGTGATTGAAAAAGCTGTCAAATACTGGCATTTGCAAAGCGGCGCCACGGTAGCTATTCAGGGTTTCGGCAACAGCGGCAGTTTTTTAGCCCAGATACTTTCCTCTGCCGGTTACAAGGTCATCGCGGTGGCTGATTCCAAATCCACCGTGTACAAAAAAGACGGATTGAATATCGAGGAGA
>JAHFON010000037.1 GCA_023261695.1 Candidatus Moraniibacteriota bacterium | reverse complement strand
CCAAACTGCGCTTCGGCAAATACACCGCCAAACTTTTGCTTATCTACGATGACGGGAAAAGAGACGTACCGATTGAAGGCGAAGTCTCTTTTTGGGTGGTGCCGTGGAGGTTGATAGGGGCTGTCATTGTACTGCCTATAGCCCCGGCACTTTTCGTGTACTGGTTAATGCGCAGACGTATGCGGAAGCTGATGAAAAAGTAAATATGAAACGTTTTTTTTCGCAAGCTATTCCGCAGGGGCTGAAAAATTATTATCATCTTGCGCAAGCGTTTTTTGCTTGCGTATATTTTCGTTTTCCAGCGCGTGAATTAAAAGTCATCGGAGTGACCGGCACGAACGGCAAGACGACTACCGTGCAGTTTATCGCGCGTATTTTAGAGCGTGCCGGAAAAAAGATCGCAGTAGCTTCCACGATTAATTTTCAAATCGGAGCAAGAAAATGGGAGAATGCCTCCAAATTTACCACGCTTTCGCCGTGGAAATTGCAGAAATTTTTACGCGAGGCCGCTGAAGCGGGTTGTGAATACGCGGTAATTGAAACATCATCGCACGCGCTGGATCAAAACCGCGTTTGGGGAGTGCCTTATGAAATCGCGGTACTCACGAATGTCACACGCGAGCATTTGGATTATCATCATACGATGGCGCAATACCGTCGCGCCAAACGGAAACTTTTTTTGCAAGCAAAGCGAGCGGTTATCAATTTGAATACGGAAAACCCGGAATATTTTCGCGCGAATTCCCAGCAACCAACTTTATTTTATAGTATCAAAGATTCTCGGGCAGATTTGTTCGCGGATGAAATTAAATTAAAAAAGAACGACACGGATTTTTCATTGGACGGCACAAGTTTTCATTTGAATATCCCGGGAATTTTCAATGTGGAGAATGCGCTTGCGGCGTTGGGCGCCGCGCGTTTGTCGGGCATTGATTTCTCTATTGCGCGGGAAGCGCTGGGCAATATTGCAGGAGTGTCTGGCAGAATGGAACGAGTGTCCAATACGCGAGGCTTGAACATTATTATTGATTATGCGGTAACACCGGACGCGTTTGAAAAATTGTACGCCTCTGTTTTGCCGTTTAAGTTGCCCGGCGCTAAAATAATTCATGTTTTCGGCGCGTGCGGAGAGCGCGATCGCGGCAAGCGTCCAGAGATGGGCGCTATCGCTTCCGAGCACGCGGACACAGTTATTTTAACCAACGAAGACCCGTATTATGAAGACGCGGAGCGCATCCTTGACGAGATAGAAGAAGGAGTGAATAAAAATGTTACAGGCAAATACTTCCGTATTTTTGACCGGCGTGAAGCGATAGCCAGAGCATTGGCGCTGGCAAAAAGCGGAGACACTGTTTTGATTACCGGCAAAGGCGCGGAAATGACTTTGGCTGTACGTGACAAACGCATCCCGTGGAACGAAAAGCGGGTCATAGAAGAAGAGTTGGCAAAAATCTCCGCCTAATCAGGCAAACAAACGAATAAAAAACAAAGTAAGGAAAAAGCCTATAGCGGCTCCCACAACTACTTCATTGGCGCGATGGCCGACATGTTCCTTGAGGCGGGGGAATTGTTCTTTACTGATAGGCAGTTGTTCTATGAGCATATTCAGATAGCGCCCTTGATCGCCTAGGTGCATACGGATACGCACCGCGTCATCAATAACGATAAATGCCAGCACAGCTGCAAGAGCAAAAACGCCGGAATGAATATTTTCGTAATAGCCGACGGACGTGAGCATTGACACTACCAAAGCGGTATGGGAGCTTGGCATGTGGCCGTGCGTGAAAATATACTCCGGATCCCAGCCGTGTTTTAGAGTGTAGAGCGCGAACTTGATGATTTGGGCGATGATGCCGACGACAATCGGAATCAGAAATATCAGATAATCTTGAAAAAATTCCATAAAAAAATAATGATTAAAGGCAATGCAATTTATGCAAATAGTATACCACAAATACTTATCCCCTTGACTTCTCCTCTTCCCTTCGCTATGCTCACTGCGTTTGAAAGCAGTCTGAAAGCTAACTTTCTCGCTGTTTTTTTGTTGCTTAACAATCAGAAGAAAGGAGGAAGCAAAAGGTATACGGCCCTGAAGCCTAGAGCGAAACGAAACAAATCAACATCTTTCAACGCTATGCTACAATGGAGGTTATGATGACACTCAACAAAAAAATCTCAAGAATTGTTGTGATTGCGGGACTCTTTGTTCTGCTTTTAGTTACGGCCACTTGGGCTTCCCCGGATATTACCTGGCAACCGCAAAGATTAGTTCCCGAGAGTGTGGCTCCTCAAGAAAGCAGGGAATTTCTGGTCACCTTGCAACACACCGGTTTTTTGCCTATTCCAGCAACACACCAACTCAAAATAATCACGGAAGGCAATATCGCTTCGTTTATCACCATTACGCAACCCAACTGGCCGTCCGTCTTGAAACGAGGTAATGAGGTAACAGTGAAAGTGCAAGTTTCCGTACCCCAGGGGACACCTCTCTCTGTGGAAAGAGGAGAATTGCTGATCAAAAGAATCTTGCCCAATGGAAAGATCAAAGAAGTGTGGCGAGCTGAAGCTTTGCCTGTGGAACTTACATTCTCCTCTATTCCTCTGCCGCCTGATCCGGGGGAAGCGGGGAAGGCAACGCTTGAAGGGATAGACAGTGATCAAAACGAAGTGCGAGACGACATTGATCGGTATATCGTTTTTACCTATCCTGATTCGGCTAAGAAGAGGGAGGGGATGAAACAGTATTCTCTTTCTACGAGTGCATACCTACGCGACAGACAGGACAAAGCCAAGACTAGGGAGAATGGGGCGACTGATGATAAAGCAATAGATTGTTTAGCGTATGTCTTTAATGATGACCTTGACGCTAGAAATAAAGCGTTTGAAGAAGTGTTAGCTCAATTTCTCAACACCCAGGCGCGCAGTCTGGCTTACAGAAACGCCGACAGTCAAATGGGAGGTTATGTTTCCGATAGCGGACCCTCCAATGAACGTTTGATACGGCAGAAATTAGCTTGTGCCTTTGACGCAGACTTTCTGCCCAATTAACCGAAGTTCACAAGGAGACGTTCAATGAAACGTTATATCTGTGCTTGGTTTGTAGTTGTGGCTCTACTTCTGCCAGTTACGGCACTAGCTCAGTGTCTCACACAAGAAACTGTTGTGCTCTATCTCAACGGGATAGATACAACAAGAGGAAGTGCTATCGCATCACAAACACTCATAGACAAAGAAGTCTCCAAAGTTCCCGGTGTTCTAACGGAATGTGTTACATACCATTATCTCTACAACACCAACGAACCCCTGTTCGGGGATCTCGTTCAAGCCGGCATTCAGAAAGCCGATGAACAAGGAGTGAATGTATCGGAATTCTGGAGATGGTTTTTCCGTCTGAACCCTTTTGTTTCCGGGTTCTCTGATTTGCTCATAGACTTCTACACCAACACCCACACATCCATTGACCTCGGCCTCTTCGTGCTGGGAGATCAAGTGGACGAACATCTGGTCAAGATCAGAGAATATCTGCAACAAGGCAAGAAGGTCATCCTCGTTTCCCACTCTCAAGGCAATCTCTACGCCAATGAGGAGTGGAGCAGATTGACGGAGGCGGAAAAATCCCAAGTGGACATAGTCGCTGTGGCCACGCCCTCGGATTATGTGGCTAAAAACGACAATCTCCATACTACCCTTACGGAAGACTGGATAGCCAGTCTTTTCCCGCGCGCTTTAGCCGCCAACGTCAGTAATGACGAAGAGTGCCCAGACGACTGGACTTGCCACGGCTTCAAAGAATCGTATATGCGTGGCATCAATTCACAAGAACGTATTGTTAACGAGATCGTTTCCTTGTTACCGACAGTTCCAGAACAAGCCTGCCGCATCCAAGGCTTGATCACGGACTGGGACTATCGTACCATTATCAGTGGCGCGAGAGTCATACTTCAGGACAACGCGTCAGGCAATGGGGTACTGGAAACCGCTTCGGATGCCACCGGTCATTACTGTATCAATATCGCAGACGGATTCTACTGGCTGGAAGCCTTCACAAACAACGCGTCGTTGGGAGGCAGAAGCGTTCTGCTTCGGACCGGACGGACCGAACCAGTGATTATAGATTTTCCTATTTTTTATCAAGAGTAAGCAAGAGAAATGTAAATGGTTTAGGTTATCCGAATCCCCATTCGTCTGATACAGGCGAGTGGGGATTTAAATTTGGGCGTTGTGTTTTCTGTATCATTTGATATGATGAGAGAAACGCAGTAAATAATAAGTAATAAATCTATGAATACGTCAGGTATTATTTTGGCGGCGGTTGCTTTGTTGGTGTTATACGCAATTGTTTTGTTCAATGGTCTTGTTCGGTTGCGCAATCGCGTAAGCGAGGCTTGGAGCGACATTGATGTTCAGCTCAAACGCCGCTATGACCTAATTCCGAATTTGATCAGCACGGTTAAAGGCTATGCCGGACATGAAAAAGAAGTTTTTGAAAAAGTTACCGAGGCCCGTTCGCGCGCGATGGGCGTCGGGACGGCGGCCGGAAAAGCGGAAGCGGAAAATATGCTGACAGGAGCGCTGAAATCTCTTTTTGCCGTCGCGGAAGCCTATCCGGATTTGAAAGCCAATCAAAATTTTCTGGAGCTTCAGCGCGAGCTTTCCGATACGGAGAACAAAATTCAAGCCGCGCGGCGTTTTTACAACGGCAATGTGCTGGAACTTAACAACAAAATTGATATGTTTCCGAGCAATATCCTGGCAGGGGTGTTTGGTTTTGCCAAGCGCGAATTTTTTGAAGTGGCGGACGGAGAGAAAGAGCCGGTGCGAGTGGAATTCTAAACTAGGATGGCGACACTTTACAATCAATATGACAAAAACGTTCGTTTGACGTGGTTGTATATCACGTTTTTTTTGGTTTTTGTTATTAGCGTCGGATATATATTCGCGGGAGCGATGCAGTCCAGCGGCATTTTGTATATCGCCGTCGCCTTTTCAGTATTGACAAGCATAGTGTCCTATTGGTGGAGCGACAAAATAGTGCTGTCAATGAGCGGCGCAAGAGAACTAACTTTTTCTGACAATAAA
>JAHFON010000002.1 GCA_023261695.1 Candidatus Moraniibacteriota bacterium | reverse complement strand
ATATGCAGTGTGAGCGTAGTCTTGCCGGATGATTCCGGACCGTAAACTTCCAACACACGCCCCCGCGGCACGCCGCCAATCCCGAGAGCGATATCCAACGAAACCGAGCCGGTAGGAATCGCTTCCACATCCACTTTGCGGATATCGCCCAGCTTCATTATAATACCCGCGCCGAACTTTTCCTCAATCGTGTCTACGACACTTTTGATCTTGTCCTTACTCACACTGACACCAGCTAATTTCTTCGCCATAAACATCTTTGAGTGAATTAAATCTTAACTTATTTATACTAACATATTTTCTTATTCTTGTTTGCCCGAGGCGGTAAATACCACATCCCGCGCTCCTGTCTGCCCACTCGCCAGAGGCATTTCTCCTTTACCATTGAAACGCACAAACGTTCGCGCGGCATTCTCCGACGTAACCTTAATCTTTTCTTTAGCTGACACTTTTTGCGATTCCCCCGGCTTCAAAATACCGCTAAACATCACCACTCCGTCGCTTTCCAGCGTAATTTTTGTCGGAGCATCGCGGACACTAACATCCAGATCAAATGTTTCTTGGCGCGCCGCGCCGCCCACTTCTTCCGTCCCTGCCGCAGATGTCGGAGTATAACGCGCCTCCACCGACAGAGTTTCTGATTTTTCTTTATCAAAACGATTGATAGCCACGATTGTCAATGTATTCAACCCGGGCTGAAGGATTAATTTGTCTGAAAATTCACCCCCGCTTCCCACAAATACCGGCTGATTATTGATGGACACGCGCGCGCCCTTGTCTGTCTTACCCTCAACCGTGATCTCGTTCGCCTCCGTAACCATACCGTCGCTCGGACTCAATATCACCAGACGCGGTACGCCGGCAAATGAACGAAACTCGCGATACAAATAAAAAAACGATGCGCCCACCAATAAAAAAATCATTGCCACCGTCAAAGAACGCGGCGTAATCACAAACGAGCGGATATTCAGGTGCCGGATATTAAAAGTTGATGAGGAAACCGGTCGGCCCAGATTGACCTGGATGTTTCGTTCGCGTTCATAGAGTTTGACCAAAACTTGCTCGTCAATATTCAAACATCGCGCGTAACTGCGCAAGAATCCGCGCACGTATACCTCCGCAGGCAGTTTTTCGTACTGGCCTTCTTCCAAATATTCCAGATATTTCGTTTGAATTTTCGTGGCTTTGGAAATCTCCGTAAGACTCATACGGAAATCGCCGCGCAATTTTTTCAACTTTTCGCCCAGCGTCAATGATTCAACTTTTTTTCGCGTAAAACCGCTTTTCATATAATTCAAATATGCCCAACGCTTAAAGCCTACTAGAGCTACAACTGCCATTTATCCCGCTCGTTCTGCATAGCTAGCGGCTCATCGCCGTGTTTATTTTCACTTTCGTTGTCGCTCGCGCTTTGTTCTATCTTGCTCAAGAGCACCTTTTTCTTGCCGTCCACCATACCCACTACACCGTTTTCTTCAAGCAAGTGCATCAGCCGAGCGGCGCGCGGATAGCCGATACGCAAAGCGGTTTGTAAAGACGTGGTGGAGGCATGTCCCGTACTCACAATGAGCCGCTTCGCCTCTTCATACAAATTATCGTCTTCTGATCCCTTATCCAGCGCGTCTAGCGCTTCCGTAATACTTTCCTGTCCCGCGTCTGTTCCGTTCAAAGTTTCTCCAATTTCATCTTCACCCAAATCTTCTTTCTGCTTGCGCCAAAAACCCGTCACCCGCTTGACCTCTTCATCTGAAACTAAAACTCCCTGCAAACGCTTGATTTCTGTTCCCTCAGACGACGAGTACAGCATATCGCCATTACCCAGCAATTTTTCCGCACCCCCGCTGTCCAAAACAGTACGAGAATCCACCTGGGTCGTCACCTGAAAAGCAATGCGCGTCGGGATATTAGCTTTGATCAATCCGGTCAGCACCGCCACACTAGGACGCTGTGTCGCCAATATCAAATGAATGCCGATAGCCCGCGACATCTGCGCCAGACGGATGATCAACGCCTCCACTTCCTTGCCATACGTTACCATCAAATCAGCCATCTCATCAATCACCAGAACAATATACGGCAGGGGTTCCAGATTTTCTTCGCGCACTTTGCCGCTCTCAGCATCCAAAACGGTTTTTGTTTCACCGCGCGCACATTTCTCACGGTACAAAGCCAGATCGCGCGTATGCGCCTCTTCAAATATTTTATAGCGGCGCTCCATCTCGCCCGCCGCCCAGCGAAGCACGTTCACCACTTTTTTGTTGTCAACAATCACGTCCGTTTTCAAATGCGGAATGCCTCTGTAAGCAACCAGTTCCACCCGCTTCGGATCAATCAAGATAAGCTGGAGATCTTCCGGAGAATTCTGATACAAAAGCGAAATGAGCAAGTCATGAATACACACGCTTTTGCCTGATCCCGTGCGGCCGGCAATGAGCAGGTGCGGCATCTTGCGCAGATCGGCGAATATATGCTGACCCGCGATATCCTGGCCCACCACGAGCGTCAGATTGGACCGGCGCGCGCGAAATTCTTTGCTTTCCAAAAATTCTTTCAAGCGCACGGTCGCCGGAGATTTGTTGGGAATTTCAATACCAATCAACGACTGTCCCGGGATGGGCGCTTCAATCCGAATAGACTGCGCGGCCAGCGCCAGCGCCAAATCATTGCTTAATGTAGTGATACGAGAAAGTTTTACGCCAAAGTCGGGACGGAATGTATACTGCGTGACAGTCGGACCAACTCGCACTTCTCCGGGCTCAACGGCGATGCCGAAATACTTAAACGTACTTTGAATGATATGCTTGTTACGCTCTATATCTCCGCTGGCCGCCTGATCGGTTTTGGATTTCAAAAGATCAGTCCGCGGTAATTCCCAATGCACATTCCGAGAGCGACGCGGCAGACGCTTACGAGATGAAGTTGCGTCTGAGGTTTCCGCATTCGCTTCATAGACAACTGCCGCTTCAGCTTCTTTTTTTATTTTCTCATCGCGAAACTGCAAATTGCGAATATTGCTCAATGCCAGATTCTCTCCGTCTTCTTGAATAGGCGTCTCTGAAATAGTCTCTCTGTTTTCTCTGTCTGTGTCCGGCACATTTTCCGCTTCCTCTCCAGCCGTAATTTCTTCAGGTTTGCGCCACAATTTTTCTCGCCAATGTTCAAAAAAATGAATCAGTGAAACATTAAACGCCGCGATCATACCCGTCGTAAACAACGTCAGAAAAATAATCGTGCCGGCCGCTCTGCCGGTAAAACTCCATAACACGTAAGCCAAACCAAATCCGATAAAACCTCCGCCTTGACCGGCGCGCGCCACTTTCAAAAGCTCCGTTATTTCCTCACCGCTATACAGATGCAATAAACCCAAAACGGCAAAAAAACCCAGAGTTAATCCGACAAACTTCACCGCATCCGAAAGCGTAGTCGTCCTGTGTTGCAGGAACATCAATCCGGCAATTATAAGAAGCAAAGGCAGAGGCCATTTCCCCCATCCGAACAGCATTCCCAGTCCCGTGCTCAACCACTCGCCCAGCAGACCCGCCGTATCGAAATACGCCAAAAAGAAAAGCGCTGAAAGCGCAAACAAAAAAACCGCCAGAATGCTTCGTTTGGCGTCACTGTGCAAAATGTCTTCCAACTTGAACACGTTTTCCGCGACTGGTTCCACCGGCGACTTTTTCTTGCGTCCCATAAAAAATCAGCCCATTAATTTTTGTTCCGATACAACCAGTATATCACAGAAAATGTAATGCTAACTTTTACAACTATTTTTCTTTTTCCAAACTGCGGTAACCGGTACCGGCGGGAATGAGACGTCCGATAATTACGTTTTCTTTGAGTCCGCGCAAGCGATCTTCTTTGCCGGCAATGGCCGCATTGATCAGCACACGGGCGGTTTCCATAAAGGACGCGGCGGAAAGGAAAGATTCCGTGGACAACGCCACCTTGGTAATACCCAAAACCATATCCTCACCAGCAGCCTCCCGGCCTTTTTTATTCAGCGCTTCCTCATTGGATTCCAGGAATTGGTCTTTTTCCACGATATCACCTGGCAAAAGCAAGGTGTCGCCGGGATCCAGCACACGTACGCGCGACATCATTTGCCGTATGATCACTTCAATATGTTTGTCGTTGATACCCTCGCCTTGGGCGGCATAAATCTCCTCTATCTCGCGGATGATATAACGGTGCACCGCTTCCCGTCCCATCATCACGAAAAGTTTACGCAGATCCAGATGTCCTTCGGAAAGAATTGAGCCGATGCCCACCAGATCACCCTCTTTGACGCGCAATGCCGCGTTGGCGGGAACTTGATACTCGTAAGATTTTTGGTCGTTGCCCAACACCGCGATTTTTACAACTTTGGCATTGTCTCTGGTAATCTTCTGCACCTGCCCGGATGCTTCGGAAATAATGGCTTCGGTTTTCGGCACGCGCGCTTCAAAAATTTCCTCCACTCGCGGGAGACCCTGCGTGATATCGGAACCCGCCACACCACCCACATGAAACGTGCGCATCGTCAGCTGCGTCCCCGGTTCACCGATAGCTTGAGCGGCCACCACGCCCACCGCGGCGCCCAGCTCCACCAACGCGTCGCGGCCGAGGTCCACGCCGTAACACATACAACAGACGCCGCGCCGAGATTTACAAGTTACCAAACTGCGAATCTTTACTTTGGGAATATTCAGTTTTTCTATTTCCTTGCTTTGTTCTTTGGAAATAAGTATGCCCTTTTTCACAATGACTGCTTTAGTCGTCGGATCTTTGATTGTTTCCGCGCTCACCCGGCCATCAATTCTCGCGGCATAACCCTGCCCGATCGCGTCGGAATCCTCGCGGTAAAGATAGACTCCCTCTGTGTCAGCGCAATCTTTTTCACGAACGATAATGTCCTGTGCAACGTCCACCAAGCGGCGCGTCAAATAACCGGCAGTGGCAGTGCGAAGAGCCGTATCAGCCATACCCTTGCGGGCGCCGTGAGTGGAAATAAAATATTCCAGCACGTTAAACCCTTCTTTGTAAGAACTCCTGACCGGCAATTCGATAGTTTCTCCAGTCGGACCGGACATCAGTCCTTTCATACCCGTCATCTGCACCACGACTGATTCGGAACCGCGCGCCTTGGAATATATCATCGCGTACACCGGCCCCTCTTTGTCAATGCTGGAGCGCACGGCGGAAGTAATTTGATTTTTAGTTTCATTCCAAATTTCAATCACGCGATTGCGGCGTTCCTCATTGGTCAGCAAACCCATATTGTATTGATCTTTAACTTCTTTGACAGAAATTTCAGCGGCCGCCACATAACCAGTTTTTTCTTCGGGTACTACAAGGTCATCCATTCCCCAGCTGATACCCGAACGAGAAACGGATTGAAATGTCAGATCTTTCAAGCGATCAGCAAATTTAGCCGCCTCGTCTTGCCCAAAATTTCCCAGAATGCGCGCCATAACCGCTTTGAGATCTTTTTTTGTCATCTCTTCATTTATGAAGCGCAAACTCTCGGGCAGAATATCGTTTAACAAGATCCGACCGACGGACGTCTCTATCAACTGTCCGTTGAAAGAAAGTTTTATCGCCACATTCACATTCACAATGTCGTTCTGATAAGCGAGAATGGCTTCATTCATAGAACCAAACGCTTTGCCCAGTCCTTTGCCCTCCGATTTTATGTGAGTGAGATAATACGCGCCCAGTACCATATCCAGCGTCGCGGTCACAATCGGCTCGCCAGACGCCGGTTTGAGAAGATTTTTGGAGGAAAGCATAATATTAGCGCACTCATAACGCGCCTGATCGGTAAGCGGCACGTGAACCGCCATTTGATCGCCGTCAAAGTCGGCATTAAACGCGGAACACACCATCGGGTGCAAACGAATGGCCTTGCCCTCGATGAGCACCGGCTGGAACGCCTGAATAGACAAACGATGCAGGGTCGGAGCGCGATTCAACAGCACGTAGTGATGTTCAATAATTTCGTCAAGAATTTCGTAAGCTTCTTCGGCGCCCGCGTCCACCATCCGACCTGCTGTACGAACATTGTGCGCGTGCTCTTTCTCTATAAGCTTGTTGATAATAAACGGTTTGAAAAGCTCAAGCGCCATCTTCTTCGGCAAACCGCACTGGTGCAACTTCAATTGCGGACCGACCACAATCACAGAACGACCGGAATAATCTACGCGTTTGCCCAAAAGATTTTGGCGGAAGCGTCCCTGTTTGCCTTTCAACGCATCTGCTAAAGAACGGAGCGCGCGGCGTTGTCCGGTAGAAGCGGCTGTAGAGGCTTGCCCGCGGCGCGCGCTGTTGTCAAAAAGCGCGTCCACAGCCTCCTGCAACATTCTTTTTTCATTGCGAGTGATAACTTCCGGAGCGCCTATGGACAGAAGTTTTTTCAGACGGTTGTTGCGGTTGATAATACGGCGATAGAGATCGTTGATATCGGACGTCGCGAAGCGCCCGCCGTCCAGAGCCACCATCGGACGCAGATCAGGCGGGATAACCGGAATCATCGTCGGCAACATCCATTCAAAACGGAGACCCGCTTTCTCAAAACCTTGATAAGCTTTCAGACGCTGTAAAAGTTTCTTTTGATCGGCTGTTTCATTGGCGGTTAATTCCGCTTTCAGAATTTTCAGTTGCTTCTTAATATCAATTTTTTCAAAAATCTTGCGTACCGCTTCCGCGCCTATGCCCGCCGTGAAAATCTGTCCAAAACGGCTGGAAAGATTGAAATACTCCACCTCTGAAATAATCTGATAAGGACGCAGATTGCGGATGTCGTCTTTGGTTTCGCGATACTGCTCCTTCAACTCTTCAACAAGTTTTTCGTAAGTTTTCTCGTTTTGATCTCCAGCTTTCAATTCCTTCTGCTTGGATTTGTATTCTTTCTCCAATTGTTCCAACGCTTGCGCCTTCAGAGTCTCATTCACTTCCATAATAATGTAAGCCGCGAAGTAGACGACTCGTTCCAAATCCTGCGGAGAAACGCCCAATATAAGACCGATTTTGGAAGGTACGCCGCGCAAAAACCAGATATGAGACACGGGCGTCGCAAGTTTGATATGCCCCATCCGTTCGCGGCGCACGACAGACCGGGTCACTTCCACACCACACTTATCGCACACAATACCGCTATACCGAATTCTTTTGTATTTGCCGCAATAACATTCCCAATCCTTGGAAGGGCCGAATATCTTCTCGCAAAACAAGCCATCCGGTTCGTAACGCTGGGTGCGATAGTTGATAGTTTCCGGTTTGGTAATTTCGCCGTGCGACCATTCCGCAATCTGATCCGGGCTCGCAAGTGTCAGACACACGCTGTCAAAGTCGCTCACTTTCGTAATATTGTCCATAATTTTTACTAACTAAATAAAGAATTAAGAAAATGAAGCGTTATATTGTGTCGTTTGATTCTTGAGCAAGGTTCTCCGACTCTTCCGTTTTGGCTCCTTTGAGTTCCACGTTCAAACACAAACCTTTCAATTCGTTCACAAGCACGTGAAAAGACGCCGGTAGATTGGGACTTTTGATCGGGTCGCCTTTGATGATGGATTCATAAGCCTTGGAACGTCCCAGCACGTCATCGGATTTAATGGTGAGCATTTCCTGCAAAGTGTAAGCGGCGCCATAGCCTTCCAACGCCCAGACTTCCATTTCACCAAAACGCTGGCCGCCAAATTGCGCTTTGCCGCCAAGCGGTTGTTGCGTGATAAGCGAATAAGGCCCGATGGAACGCATATGCAGCTTGTCTTCAATCAAGTGATTCAACTTCATAATGTACATCACTCCCACCGTAGATTCATTATCAAACGGCTGACCGGTTTTTCCGTCCACTAATCTGATTTTTCCATGTTCCGGCAAACCGGCTGCCTTAAGCTCCTTTTTAATATCTTCTTCCGACACGCCGTCCAAAGCCAGACTCGCCACCTTATAACCCAGCGTCTTGGCAGCCCAACCTAAGTGAGTTTCTAAAATTTGACCGAGGTTCATACGAGACGCCACGCCCAAAGAATTCAATACTACATCTACCGGAGTGCCGTCTGGCAGATATGGCATATCTTCGGCAGCAGCAATATAGGAAATGACTCCCTTGTTGCCGTGACGGCCGGCTAATTTATCACCGACAGAAATTTTGCGCATTTGCGCCACCGAAACGTGTAACTGCTCAAAAACGCCCATCGGAAGTTTATCGCCGCGTTCGCGGGAAAAAATTTTCACACCGACAACCTTACCGTGTTCGCCGTGCGGTAAATACAAAGACGAGTCTTTCACATCCCGAGACTTTTCGCCAAAAATGACGCGCAACAATCTCTCTTCAGCCGTCAAATCGCCTTCACCTTTCGGAGTAATTTTTCCAACCAAAATGTCGCCCGAAGAAACTTCCGCGCCGATACGAATGATGCCGCTGTCGTCCAGATTTCTTAAACGGTCTTCACCGATGTTCGGGATATCTCGCGTGATAACTTCCGGGCCCAGCTTGGTATCGCGCACATCAATGGAAAAATCCTCGATGTGAATAGAGCTCCAGCGATCGCTTTGCACAACGCGCTCGGAAACAATAATAGCGTCTTCATAATTATAGCCGTTCCAGGGCACAAACGCGACCACCATATTTTGTCCGAGAGCCAGTTCGCCATGATCCGTAGACGCGCCGTCGGCCAACATTTCTCCTTTTTTCACAAGCTGGCCTTTCACTACGCGCGGTACCTGATTCATACTGGTAAACGCGTTGGATTTTTCAAAACTCTGCAAAAAATATTCATGGTCAACGTATTTTTTCTTCGCGCCTATCGGAGCATCGGAACGTACTACGATACAATTGGCATCTACGGCCACAACTTCACCGGCCGAAGAAGCAATCACCACCTGGCCTGAATCGCGGGCGGCTTTGTCCTCAATACCGGTACCGACAATCGGCGCTTCCGGCACGACGCAGGATATGGCCTGACGCTGCATATTGGAACCCATAAGCGCGCGATTGGCATCATCGTGTTCTATAAATGGAATCAGAGCAGTCGCGATGGAAATGCATTGCTTCACTGACACATCCATATAATCAACAGCTTCCGCTTCTATCGTTTCCGGATGGCCTTTGACACGCGCCTCTACCATCACGTCAACAATATTGCGATGCTCGTCAATTTTTACGCCGGCGTGCGCTATAGCTTTTCGATCTTCCACGATAGCGTTTAAGTATTCAATGTCCAACGTCACAAATGGTTTCACTTTTACCTTGTCTTTCTTTTTTTTCGCTACTTGCTTGGCAATCTCTGCAGTTAATTTTTCTCCTTTTTTGGCAACTCCGGCGACATCTTCATCAAGGACGCGGCCTTCCAGTTCTTCAGGTTTGGCGGCCACTTCTTTTTTCACGATCAAATACGGGGTTTCCAAAAAACCATATTCATTAACTCTGGCATAAGTGGCCAAATGTCCGACCAAGCCGATGTTGGGTCCTTCCGGCGTCTCAATCGGACAAATACGACCATAGTGCGAGTGATGCACGTCGCGTACTTCAAAACCGGCCCTCTCACGGGTCAAACCTCCCGGACCCATTGCGGACAAACGGCGCTTGTGCTCCAGTTCGGCCAACGGGTTCACTTGATCCATAAATTGCGACAACTGAGAGCTGGAGAAAAATTCTTTCACAGTAGCCGCCACCGGCCGCGGGTTGATAAGCTGACCGGGGACCACCGTCTCCGGATCGCAGGTACTCATCCTGTCTTTGACATTGCGCACCATACGGTACATACCGACGCGCAATTTGTTCTGGATCAATTCTCCGACAGCACGCACCCGGCGATTACCTAAATGATCTATGTCGTCGGCGTGAGCTTCCGGATCATTATTCAAACGAATAACCTCCTTTACAATCAAAATAAAATCTTCGATATTCAAAATACGGTTCTCTCTGGTATCGGCGCGTTCCACAGACAAACGCTGATTGAGACGATAACGGCCAACCGCACCAAAATCATAGCGTTCAAAATTAAAGAACATCGCGTTGATCATCTGCTTGGCGTTTTCTTCCGTCGCCAAATCCCCGGGACGCAGACGTTTGTACACTTCACGATAAGCTTCACCCTGATTGTGCGCGGGATCCTTAAGCAAGGTGTTCTCAATATATTTTTTATCTCCATTGTCAACATCCGAAAATTCTTCCCGCAAACGTTTTTCATCAAAGCCAAACGCCTTGAAAAGACCCGTAATGGGGAGTTTGCGTTTGCGGTCAATCTTGACGGAAATGACGTCATCCAGATCAGTTTCGATTTCCAGCCAAGCGCCGCGATTGGGAATAACTTTTGCGCCAAACAATTTCTTCCCTTTCTGATAGTCCATCGTAAAAAACACGCCCGGTGATCGAATGAGCTGGCTCACCACGACACGCTCAACACCGTTGATAATAAATGTGCCGCGCTCCGTCATTATCGGAAAATCTCCCAGATAAATCTCCTGCTCTTTAACCTCGCCTGTTTGCTTCATCAGAAGCGTGGCCTTGGCGCGCAAGGGCGCTTCATAAGAAATATTTTTATTCTTGGCAGTCAGCGCGCTATACTTCGGCTCATCCAAATAATAATCGCCGATAGTCAATTCCAAATCTTTACCCGTAAAATCCGTGATCGGATTTATTTCCGCAAACAGCTCTTTGAGTCCCTTGTCCCAAAACCATTTGTATGAATCTGTCTGCACCTCAATCAGGTCAGGCAGTGACACCATAATACGATTATTAAAAAACCGACGCTTGGAGAGAGAAGACTCCGTACCGAAAGAATCTTTCACTCTTAGCGCTTTTTCTGTCGTGGACATAAAAAGACACTCACGCTAACACTCCTTGTTTCAGCCAAGATATTGAAACAAGTAGGGCAAATGAGATTATGTAATAAAAACTATTTAAAAATGGCGACTGATGCTAAATTATGCTCCATTGACTTTGGAAACATCAAACCTCGGACAACAAACAGTCCGAAGACAGCGACTTTCAAAGCGAACAAAGTTATTGTAACAAGGTCTCTTTTTCTTGTCAAATGTTCAAAGTGAAGTATCCGCTGTGTCTGAAATTGCACGACGCGAAATCTGCTTGACAAATCTCCCGGCGGGATGAATACAAATCTTCATTTGTCTGCTATAATAGTCTTGTTTAATTAGTTAAATTATTTTTATGTCTCTGATAGCGCAAGTCGGAATAAGCGATGGTGAGGATTCATATATGGTCGGCGCAAATGCCTGTCAAAATGCTGTCGACAAATTAGGCGAAGACCCTGATTTGATTATAGTTTTCGCGTCCGTGCAATATGATCAAGAGAAAATGCTCTCCGGAGTACGTTCTGTTTCCAAAGAAACTTTGTTAGTCGGCTCATCAACAGCAGGCGAAATCACCACGGCCGGCCCAGCCAAAAGGCACTCTGTCGCAGTAATGGCTATCAAGTCATCAGACATACAATTTTCCGCGGCGGTCGGAGAAAATATCGCGGCCGATCCGCGAGTAGCCGGTCAAAAAGTAGCGGCGGAAGTTAGAAAGCTGGCAGGAGATAAACTTAAAGCATTCATAATGTTGCCCGATGTGTTGGTGGGAAATGGCGCTGACACCGTGCGCGGTGTTTTGGATTCTTTGGGAGAACATTTCCCCGTGGTGGGCGGAGCTTCAGGCGACGATTTCAAGTTTGTCAAAACCTATCAGTATCTAAATGACAAAGTTTATTCGGGAGCAGTTGTTGGATTGGGATTGGCCGGCTCGTTCAAAATGGGCATCGGAGTAAAACATGGCTGGATTCCCATCAGCACTCCTATGAAAGTAACCAAATCTTCCGGATCCGTCCTCCATGAATTAAACGGACAACCGGCCATCAATATTTATAAAAATTATTTTGGAGAAGAGGAAGCCCAGCAGTTGCAAAAAGAAACGTTGGCCAAACTGGCCATAACTTATCCATTGGGCATAGTCGTGACCGGTAGCGAGGAAATGCTCATCCGAGATCCGATTTCGGTGGACGAGCACGGCTCCATCACCTGTGCGGCGGAGATTCCCGAGGGTTCCAGTATACAATTGATGATCGGGAGTTACATGAAAGCCATTGAAGTGGCTCAAATCGCCGCGGAAAACGCCGTAGCGCAACTGGAAGGCGCCGCACCCAAAGCGGTGATTATCTTTAATTGCATCGCGCGCAATAAATTGTTTGGTGAACGCGCCGGAGACGAAATTAGCGCCATTCAGACGGCTGTGGGCACCGACACCCCATTGATCGGGTTTTACACTTATGGGGAACAAGCGCCTTTGGGCGGCGAGGTGCGCAACCTGGATAAATGCAATCCGGCCTTTCATAACGAAACAGTGGTAATTTGCGTATTGGGAGAATAGCTGACATTACCAAATACCGCATCGCATAAATTTGTTGCGCGCTGGTCGGCAGGTTTTGTTTGAGTTTGTTCAGCAACATAAAAATATGGAGAAATACAAAAAACTGGAAATAATTTTTTATTTGTCCTTTCCGTTTACAGCGCTTTGGTTATTTAGTCTGTTGGCGCTGGCTTTTATGGGACATACAGATAACCTCTTTTGGCAGTACGCCTTAATTTTTTCAGCGACCTTCGCTGTCATTTTCGGTTTACAGTTTCTGGTTCTCTACAAAGAAATTATGTCTCGACTCACCGAGGCGAACGCTTTGCAGAAAGCCCTGCAAAGCCAGGAGTACGCGGCAAAAATGTTAGTCCGCAGAGATCTGGAGCTCTCGCGCGCCAATGAAAAATTGAGGGAACTGGACGCGGTAAAGTCCAATTTTATTTCCGTAGCGGCTCATCAATTACGCACACCGCTCACCTCCATCAAGTGGACTATCAATATGATTTTGAACGGAGATTTGGGACCATTAACAACAGAACAACGCGGGTTTCTGATGAAAGGATATGAATCCAACGAACGAATGATTATTTTGGTCAATGATATGCTGACGTCAGATCGCGCCGAATCGGACAAACTGCAATACCAATTCGCTCCGATTCAAATTTTTGACTTGATGGATAACGTACTGTATGAAATGACTATCCAAGCCAATAAAAAAAATATTACAATTGAACTGGAAGGCCGAGACGCTAATTTGCCGCGCGTCACGATAGATACAGAGAAAATAAGAGCGGTTTTGCAGAATCTCTTTGAAAACGCTATCAAGTATACTCCGGCCGGCGGCAAGATTCTGGTAAAAGTCAGCGCCGATAAAACATCTCTAAAAGTGACAATTCAAGACACGGGTATAGGCATCCCAGAAGAACAGCAAAAAAACGTTTTCAACCGATTCTTTCGCGCTCCGAATGCCGTAAAAACACAGACAGACGGTTCGGGCCTTGGACTCTTCATCACTAAAAGCATTATTGAAAAACATGGCGGTAAAATCTGGTTTGAATCAGCGCAAAACAAAGGAGCTACTTTTTATTTCACCGTTCCAATTACACATTAATCACATAACACGCGAATAATATGAGAAAGAAGATACTCGTCATAGAAGACGACATCGCTCTCGGTGATGTCTTAATTCAGAAACTGCAGAATGAAGATTATGATTCTTATTTGGCCCGCGATGGAGCCGAAGGATTTAAGAAAATTAAAGAGTTGAAACCTGATTTGGTGCTGCTGGACATTATCTTGCCCAATATGAACGGCTATGAGATTTTGGAAGGCAAAAAAAATGATTCCGAAATTTCAGACATTCCAGTCATTATTATTTCCAATTCCGGTCAGCCGGTAGAAATAAATCGGGCCTTGGAGTTGGGAGTCAAAGATTATCTGGTAAAGGCTCAATTTGAGCCAGAAGAGGTACTGGTAAAAGTGCGCCTGCAACTTAAAAAAGACGATAATCATTCTCCAACCAACAAGCAAACTGGAGACACAACTTCCCAAACAGCTTCGGTAACGCTCAACGGAAAAAAAATAATGTGGGTGGAAGACAATGATTTCCTCAGCGACATTATCAACCATAAACTTGCCTCCCAAGGATGCGTGTTATTGCACGCCGCCAACGGACAAGAAGCATTGGAGATGCTGGAAAAAGAAATGCCAGACCTCGTACTGCTGGATATTCTCCTGCCCGATATGAATGGATTTGAAATTTTGAAAAAAATAAAAGACAATCCAAGAACCAAAAGTGTGCCAATCATCTTGCTTTCCAATCTGGGGCAACAAAGCGACGTGGACGCCGGCAAAGATCTCAAAGCCGCACGTTTCCTGATTAAGGCGAATGTGACACTGGATGAAATCATTGAGGAAATCAAAGCCGTGATAAGTGAAACGACCAAATGACATTATTTGTTTATTCCGGCCAAATTGTTTATTTGCCGTGTTAAACTCGCCGCACTGAACATATACGTTTTTTGCACCGTCTCCGCTATACGCACGGACGTATAATTTTCCGACACTTCCGAAGTCACCGCGAAATCACTCACATCTTCCGGCTGAAGATGGTTTTTTTTCAACAATTCCTCAATAGCTTGAAGCAAGCGCTTTCCCATATCACGGCCTTCCGTCCATTCTATGCTATCCGTTTCTTTACTTTCATTGAAAAGCGCCAGCTTGGTTTTTTCTTTTCCCACAAGCAGTTTGAATGTATACGGCATAAAGCAAGCTGAAAAATCAAAATTTCAAACGTGTCCAATCAAAGTTCCACGGATCAGTTTTACGTCCGGGAGCGATATCTTTGTGTCCGACTATAAATTTGATGGGATATTGTATCTTTAAAAAATCTATAAGCTCGTTCACTGATTTGTATTGCGCTTCAGTATATTGCCCGTCTAAAGTACCAAGCATTTCGATACCGAGAGAAAAATCATTGACATTTTTTCGGCCGTCCGGCATTTGGCTTGCTCCCGCGTGATAAGCCACGTCTTTATCTTCCACCAGACGATACACAGTGCCCGCGCGATCAATGAGATAGTGTGCGGAAACTCCGTAATCCCCGTACTCCTGAATAACGCCGCTGACAGAATACGGATCCTGCCCCGTCAGATCATAAGAAGAGTGCAAAACAATCGTATCTATCGCGCGCGCTTTCACCGAGACTGCAAAACCGGAAGTCATCAGACGGTTTATAATTTTCACTTCATCAGCTTTTGCTTCCCGGTTTTCCGTAACTTTTTTTTCTGTCAATTTATCGGGCGCGTCAATGTTTGTATCCGCGGATTTTTGTTCCACCAGATGCTTCACGTTCAAAGCTTGTTCCTTGGCATCTTCATAACGCACCAGTCCTTCCGTGAACGCTATAGGAGACGCATCATTGGTGATTGTGGTTAAATTAGAACCGTTTGAAAAAAAATGCCACGCGCCAAACGCCATAAAAATTACCGCGATCAACAGCCCGACTAGTCCCATAGTTTATGGTCTTATATCTCCAAATGTTCCATTTCGCTCGTCTGGAAAAATTGAGCGGTAAAATCAATGGCTTTTTGGGCCGGGAAAGGTTTACAGGTATAAATATCGGCTGTAAGAAACTTAAATTTTTCCCAAATATAAAGAGAAGAGCCTGATTCCAGCCAGATAACAATACCTTCATAACCGTCATGAATGGGATTGCTTTTGCCGGTAGCGGAAGTGATAATCGGTTCCGCTAAACTCGGATGCAAAGTCATCCCCAATTCTTTAGCCAGATCCAGAAGGTATTTTTTTACAGTTTCACGGGTTACTTCAATGGTATAACGCGCCTCAATCACCAATCGCTGGCGATAAACCTGCGGCTCAATATTTTTCATTTATTTTTTCTTGGTTTTTTTTGTATTACCAGTCAGCAAAGCCAGAGCCGCGCCAAAGGCCGCGCCAATACCAGCTGAAATCATAGCCGCCTTTTCCGGATTTTTCTTGACATAACCTTCAATCTGCTTGATAGAGGATCCGACATACTGCCTGACTTTGGCCATTTCTTTTTCGGCCTGCTTGCGACTTTCTTCCAGTTTACCGATCACACGCGTCTTCATTTCTTTCATCTCCTCAACCACATTTTTCTGACTCACCATAACATTTATTTTAATTGATTACTTTTTTATAATTAGTTACTTACATAACACCGATCAATATCAATCACTAGTAAAAAAGTATAGCATAAATGATATTAAAAGCACGAACGCTCCCACCAATACTTCGCCGGCACCGGGCAACCGATACCACAGACTCAAGAAGCGCGCTACACCCGCCAAAATAAAAACCACTCCCGCGCAGGCGAAAAAAGTCAGAAAAACCCGCCTGGCTAATTTTCTAGTAAACGCAAACGTCGCTTCCTCCGCATTCTCAAACAGACTTTCCGCAAAAGATCGGATAATACCAAAAATATTCTCCAGTAGGAATCCCATCCAGCCGCTATTTTCGTTTTTTGGTGTTTTCATTTTCTCTTCCATATTTTTTTCAACTTTTCCAGTATAGCATATCTGCCGCGCTATTTCCAGTTGCCAAACGCGTTTTCCTGTGCTATGAACATAAAATGCCTCGCTCTCTAAATTCTAAAACGAGATACGATAAAAATGTGACTAGGCGGGATAAATACCAGAAACACTTATTTTATAAAGATTATGCGAATGAAAACTGCTCTTATTGGCATTGCTGTTCTTTTACTTATACAGGCATACGTCCCAATACCCAAAGTTCAGGCTGAAACTTTGCCGCCAGTCATCATAAGCGAAATTCAAATTGCTGGCGACAACACTGCGAATGATGACTTCATCGAGCTTTATAATCCCGGAGATGCGATTATCTCGTTAAAAGGGTGGCATTTGTGTCGGCGCACAAAAAGTAACATTGCTGATTGCAAATCAAGCAGCAATTCAATAAAAGCTTTCTCATCGGCCGATAACATTGCGCCAAAAACATTTTTGCTTTGGGTAAACGGTGGCGGAAAAAAATATATTGATATCGCAGACATCAAAACCACAGATTCCTTGACGGACAATAATTCACTGGCGCTGTTTGATGACAAAGATGTTCTCATAGATTCCGTGACTTGGGGAACCGGACATACCTTGCCTTTTTCACCATCGCCTCTTTTGTCCAATCCCACTAAAAACAAATCTCATACACGCAATCCCGCAACATTGCTTTGGGAAGAAAACGCACTTCCAACCCCGACTAATAGCCAAGGCAAGACCTACGAACCACCATTGCCAGATCCACCACCAAGCCCTCCTCCTTCCGCCCCGCCCAAAACATATTCCATCCGCCTCAATGAACTCCTTCCTAACCCATCGGCCAAGGGTGATGCGGGCGAATTCATTGAGCTCTATAATTTTGGCAACACCGATGAAGATGTTTCTGGCTGGATCATTCGAGATGCCACTAAGACCGGCAAATACGTTTTCCCGCCAGAGTCAAACATCAAGGCGCAAACATATTTCCTCATAACCGATCAGACATTCAAGATTTCTCTCAACAATACCAGTGAAACTATCTCGCTGTTTGATGTTTCAAATATCTTAGTTGATTCTATGCGCTATGAAAAAACCAGAGAAGATATCTCGCTCAACTACACCCCCTCCGGCTGGCGCGGCGGCACGCCCACGCCGGGAACGCTCAATCAAATTAACAATCTGCCTGAAGTCAAAGAAAAAGTTCCCAAAAAAGGTTACCGCGGTACATCCGTAGAATTCAGAGCCAAAGGAGAAGACGCGGATGGCGACACGCTCAAATATGTTTGGGATTTCGGCGATGGCCACAAAAGTTATAAGGGAAAAACTTCTCATATTTACCAACAAAACGGGACATATACGGTCACACTCAAAACTACCGACGGACAAGAAGACCTGCTGGAAACTTTCACTATTGAAATACGTTCTTTGACTTATCCGAAACTTCGCATCACAGCATTGATGCCCAATCCTGCGGGAAAGGATACGGACAATGAATGGGTGATGCTGGAAAACCAAGACAAGAAAGCCGTCAATCTCAAAGGCTTTGGTATCGCCACCGGCTGGAAAAATCTCGTTAATCATCCCGTCCGCGAAAATTTTATCATCAAGCCCAAACAAGAACTCAAACTGACGCGGGCAAATTCTCTCTTCACGCTTACCAATCAGAAGGGCAAAGTTGAACTGCGTGCGCCAGACGGTAAAGTCTTGCAGAAAATAAAATATAAACCGGAAAAATCCCTCGCTGACAATATCGTCTATAAGAAGACCAAAGGAACACGGTGGAGTTTTGAAATAACAGAAACTGAAGATGTTGATTCGGAAAAAAATGCGTTTTCCGTTTCCCCCACCGAGCCGCCTTCTAATGAAGATTCCGCCCCTACAAACGACACTTCCGCCATTCCCGAGTCGCCAGATGATCCAAGTGCGGAAAAAGAAGTCTTGGGCGCGTCTATTACAGAGCCGCCGACAAATCAAGACGTGCGCGACAGACAGTGGTTGCGATTGATCAGTCTCGGAACAGACACAGCTCCTCCGGAGGATATAGGATTTACTTATCATGATAGCAATCCAGGCTTAGCGCGACAAGCATTATCCCTGATACAAGAAACGTTTTTTAAATTCAACGCCTATCTCAATAATATACGAAATGCCCCATCCAACGAGTGAGTCTTTCATAAAAAGAGCGTTTCGGCTATACTCACGTTAAGTAATTGTAATTATTTTGAATCCTATGACCCAAGAAGAAATCCAAGAAAGAGTCAAAGAAATAGAAAAAATTTATGCCACGTATCTGGATCGGCTTTTGGAACTGAAAAAAGAACAAGACAAAATCATCGCTGATTTTGAAGAAGTGCTCCGCGGTGAAAGACTCAAAGAAGTTAAAAAATCTCTCGGTATTATATGAGCTACAACAGAGGAGAATTACACATTGCCGAAAAACCAGAAGATCCTCAGCACACGCCAGAGAGCGCTGATATTAACAGCCCTGAAGCGCTGATGCAATACGGGGAGGAAATAAAAGAGGAAGTGGGCAGTGAGGCGGCCACTGCGAAAAACGACACTACGGCAGAGCTCAATAGTGTCTGCGAAAACGCAAAGTTACCTAAAGATAAAGTCTATGTTTTGCGTCGCGAATTCGTTGAAGGCCGGATAAGGCAGTCTTTCCAAAGAGTGGATAGCCTCGTCACAAGTACAGAACAGGCTATCACCCAAGCTACTTTGTAAATTAAATCCCAATGGCGCCGCCGCCGCCCAAAAGAAGCGCGAGACTTCCGGCCAACAAAATCAAATCAAATTCCCAGCCCGTTTTATCCATTGCGGCGAAAGGTACGCCCCACTTCATCACTTTCATACCGATCGCGCCGATCATAACGATTACCAAAAGCAACGCGGCCAGTTGGATATAAATGCCCAACACCAATCCTACTGATGACAGAAATTCCATACTACCCAATGCCAATATCATTCCCGTCGGCACACCAATCATTTGTGCCATACCTTTGGCGTTCTGCAGTTTCGGCATAGCGTGGTAAATAAATATTGCCGCGATCGCCAAACGTAAAATAAAAAGCCCGATATCATTGTATTGCGTTAGTTGTTCCAACATAGTTTATAAATTAATCTTGATTAACTCCAAAAAGTAATTCGACCTATTACTCTCTGCATTCTACCATAGAGGACCCGATATCTTCACACCACCTCTTTTCATAAAATTGAAACGGCGCGCCCAGCATTGATACTACTTGCAACGCATCCTGTTCCGCGTTTTTCAAACTCACCGAAGCGCCGGGCGAGGGAGTTATGTTGAAAATAATCCGGTTTCCTGTGATTTTCGCTTCTCCCATCTCGAGTTTTTTAGTTATTGTATTGACAACTTGCGGACGAATTCCGCCAATGCCTCTGCCATATCGCAACTCGCTAATTTCTAACAGCGGGACGATTTTTTTTGCCTCTTTCAGAAAAATCCGTTTTCCGATAATCGGTAAATCATAAAGAATATTTTTTAACACGTAGAAAAATATTGTTTTGTCAGAAATAATTTTCATCAAACTCCTTACCCCGCGAACATTCCAAACGGAAGTTTGCAAAAAATCCAGCGCCGTACGATATTTGTGGCGTTCAAGCAGAGGAAGCACTTTGGCCGTCGGACCAAAGCGAGTTTCTTGCGGATTGTCTACATCCGGATCACCGTGAATAGCGGCAAATGGCAATTTTTTAATCTGCATTGTATAAACTTTGCCGTTTAAGACGTTATTTGCCAAGTAAAAACTGCCAGCCACCGGTAAAATACCGAATTCCTTGCCGTATCCCAAAGAGTGCGCGAAGATCAGGCTATGCGGACCAGCCGCTACCACTACCGCATCAGTTGTGAAAACTTCACGGCTTGTTTCTAGGCGATACCCGTCATCACTCTTAACAATGTCTGCTACTTCAGTGTCAAGTACTATATCAATCTGTTTTCCTTCTTTTTCCACGCTTCGCGATTCTCGAATAAAAGATTCAGCCAGTTTTTTGAAATTAACCGCGTAACCATCTTCAGTAAAAAGAGCGAGTATTTTTTCGTTCTGATTTCGCCCTTTCACAACCCGAGGCTCTAGGCGAGCTATTTCTTCTCTATTTATTTTTTTAAGTTTAGGAAATAACGGCAGAAATTCCTCATAACGACGCTCCAGTTCGGCAACTTCGCTTTCACCTACCGCCAGCACCATTTTATATCCTTTGCGGAAGGCTCCTCTGGCATATTGTTCAAGATAGCGCTTTAACATCTCGGCCGCCTCTTTAACTCGCCTGGCTTTTTCCAAAGAATAATTCGTTTCAATGTCGCCGAAATGGAGAGTTTGGCTATTGTTATTGAAGTGTGAATTTACGTGAGCAATTTCATTATATTTCTCGATAAGAACTAAACGCGGAATATTCGTGTACCGGCTCAATACGTAAAGCAGGGAGGCGCCGGTAATCCCGCCGCCAACGATCACCACGTTGTAATTTTTTGACTGAACACCTTTCATCTATTTTACTATTTGTGTAATTCAGTTTTTTAAGAAGACGTTCTGCTTATTTAAGAACCGCTTTACCAAAGGCTACTGAAAAACTCCAACACCATACCCACACCTCATCGTAGTCGGATACATTCAGAGAGCTGGGAATTGCATAATTCTGCGATCCGATATTGCCTTTGAGTTCGCCGAGACGAGCCTTAGGATCGTACGCCCCATTTTTGCCAAGGTATACGAATAAATCAGGCCCGTTGGTCACGCGGAAGTCGTCCTCCAACCTTACAAAATAATCACTGCCATTTTTGATAAGTTTTGCCGTACCTTGCGCCGTATGTCCTTCAAGTCCGACAAATGTTCCGGCGGCGGTCGTTTCTACTTGATTCACGTTTCCCTGCGGCGCAATATCTTCAATTTTTTCTATCACCTTTTTATTTATAAAAAGCGGCGAAGCAAGCCGATAGGCAATGCCGACAATAGCTAAAACTAAAATAATTAAGATAATTTTTTTCATAAAACCTGATTTTAACAGCTTATTATTTAATTTTCAAAATCTTTTTTCATCTAGGTCGCACCCTAAATCTTTGAGCGAGTAAGGGGAATCGGACCCCTGTCTCAACCTTGGGAAGGTCGTGTACTACCATTGTACTACACTCGCATAATATTTTTAACGTGACAAAAAGCTCATTTGTCACGCGTATTCCACAGATAAAGAACCCGATAGAGTTATTGTAACGCGGACTGCTTTACTTTTCAAACCTCTCCGATCCTGATACACTGGAGTGGCTTACAATTTTTTCATCTGTTTCACTTTCTTTATGTATCAATTGCCTGCTAAAAACCGGCTTATTGCTTTTTCTGTTATCGCGATAATCATCGCAGGCGGAGTCTATCTTTTCTTCTATGCCAAAAATCACAAAACAGAGTTTGCCGTAAACTCTTTAAATCTTTTTCAAAAAGTTTCCAAACTGCTCCCGCTGGCTCCGGATACCAAAAAGGAAATTGAGATAACCAACACGCTGGTCCAAGAATTCACAAAACAGGACGACAAAATTCGCTCCTTTATGATACTTCTCCAAAACGATCACGAGCTTCGTCCCGGTGGCGGTTTCTTGGGTCAATATGCCATCATCAAAATCAAAAATGGGGCGGTGATTTCATCCTTCGTGGAAGACGCCAACCTGCTGGATCAGCGCATCAAAAACGCCAATATCAAAATTACGCCGCCCTGGCCGCTCATCCGCTACGCTCAAACGAAACGCTGGTTGCTTCATGATTCCAATTTTTCCCCGGATTTTCCGTTTAACGCGGAAAAGGCCGAGTATTTCTACCGGCTCGGCGGAGGCCGTGAAAAATTTGACGGGGTGATCGCGGTCAATTCCGATGTTTTCAATCACATACTGGAGCTCGCCGGTCCGATCACGGTTTCCGTGGAAAGCTTCACGAAGACCCTGGACGGGGCTTATGTAAAAAAAATTGACACCAGAACTTTCAGCGGAGAAAACGGCACTCTGCTTCTGGAAGAAGCCGTGGAAAAAAAATTTATTGATGATAAAGATGTGCCGGCCGAACTCAAACAGAACCGCAAAAACTTAATGAAACAAATCGCGGCGGAAATCATCCAGCGTCTCAATCATATAGAAAGTATTCCGAAAATCGCCGAGTTCGTTCAGCAAGAGCTCCGCAATAAAAACGTAATGCTCTACTTCCCGGATGAAAATCTCCAATCGCTTGCGGAAAGCGTCCATTGGGATGGTGGTGTCGCCAAAGACTGGCCAAGCGACTACCTGATGCTCGTGGATGCTAATCTGGGAGCGCTGAAAACTGATTATTACATCAAGCGCTCGCTTGATTATCTGGTGGATTTCACAGGCGAAAAACCAAGAGCCACCGTCACATACACTTACAATCATACGGCTACGCACGGCGATTGGCGTACCAGTGATTACCACACTTATACCCGTATTCTTGCTCCCCAAGGAGCAAAATACATAGAGCAGACCCGCAAAAACACCGGCGGCATTCTGACCCAAGATTCTCCTGAGTTGAAAAAAACCGTCTTCGGCTACAAGGTGGACGCGGTCATCGGACAAACGCTGGAAACTTCCATCCAATATGAACTTCCCGACACTATTACGCCGGAGAATTATCGCCTGCTCATCCAAAAACAATCCGGCGTAGGCAGTCTGCCAGTAACTGTTCACCTGAAAACCAAAGATCAAGAATATACAGAAAACGCCGAGCTAACCAAAGACCTCAATTTTTCCATCCAAACCATAGAAGAAAATAAGTAACTCTCTACTTATGCCAACCACCGCGGAAGAAAAAATAAATGATCACAAACGACTCGGACGAGAACTGGACCTTTTCGTATTTTCCGATCTGGTGGGAAGCGGCTTGCCGCTCTGGACTCCGAAAGGCACCCTTTTGCGCGATACTTTAGACGATTTTGTTTGGCAATTGCGCAAACAATACGGTTATCAAAAAGTGGAAATTCCGCACATCACCAAGCGCGATCTTTACGAAACCAGCGGGCATTGGGATAAATTCCAAGACGATCTTTTCAAAATTACCACGCGTGAAGGAGACCTATTTGCTCTAAAACCGATGAATTGCCCCCATCATACCCAGATTTACGCGCGCAAATTATGGAGTTATCGCGAACTGCCCCAGCGCTACGCCAATTCCACGATGTGTTATCGTGATGAACAAACCGGGGAATTAAATGGCCTGGCCCGTACGCGCGCTTTCACCCAAGACGACGCTCACGTTTTTTGTCGGGAAACGGAAGTGAAGGAAGAATTTCTGAAAATCTGGGAAATTGTGGAAACTTTTTATAAAACATTCGGGTTTCATTTGAAAATCCGTTTGTCTTTCCGCGATCCGAAACAGCCGGAAAAATTTTTAGGCGATCAAGCGCGCTGGCAAAGCGCGGAAAATATCTTACGTGAGATTACGCGGGATAAGGGCGCAGAAACCGTTGACGGAATCGGTGAAGCGGCTTTTTACGGACCCAAACTGGATTTTATGGCCAAAGACAATCTCGGACGGGAATGGCAAGTGGCCACTATCCAACTGGATATGAATATGCCGGAGCGCTTTGATCTCACTTGCGTGAACGAAAAAGGAGAAAAAGAACGCATCGTGATGATCCACGCCGCCATTATGGGTTCCATAGAACGCTTCTTGAGCGTGCTCATTGAGCATTATGGAGGTAGCTTTCCGGTGTGGCTTGCGCCTGTCCAAGTAATCGTACTGCCGATCGGAGAAAAACACAGAAACTTCGCGGAAAAAGTCGCATACCTGTTCCAAGAAAACAATATTCGCGCGGAACTCAACGCAGACAACGAACCGCTTGGCAAACGTGTGCGCTCCGGCAAGACGCAAAAAATTCCCTACTTGCTCGTCATAGGAGACAAAGAAGTGGAAACACAAAGCGTAAGTATGGAACATCGCGACACCGGATCGCTTGGAACACAAACACTTTCAAAATCTCTCGAAATTATCCAAAAAGCCATTGCTGATAAAAGTTAAAACGAGACTTTACAAAAATATCTTCCCCGTGCTACATTGATAGTAATAAAAGGCACGTCCCCTGCGTGCTGACCGCCCAGCGTGGTAACGCCCACGCGCAAAGAACCCGGAGTCGCGAGCCACGATTCCGGGTTCTTCCACTTTTATGGCCGCAAAAAATAAAGAAGAGAATTTTACGCGCTGACTAATATTTTTTGCCCGCTGATTTTTCCGTGCGAAACACGCCGCCCATTAAGATGATTGTAATACAAGTGTTTCACTAACTCCGTGGCTATGAAATAACCGACGGCCAGACTCATTATAATCAGCATAAAAGAAATGTTCGGCTGGATAAAATGAAAAGTACCGGCTCCCCAAGGAACAAATGGAATTAAGACGGTAACCGCCAAAATAACTAGCGAAAAAAATATCAACATAAAAGACGGCCGGCGCGCGCGGAAAAAAACTAACCGCGTGCGCAAAGAGAAAATCAGAAACACTTCCGTTATCACGCTCAAAATAAACCAGGCTGTCTGCAAGACCTGAGGAGAAACTCGCGCGAAAATTCCAAACAACATAAAATCAAACAATGAACTCACTCCGCCCAGCAAAATAGCGGCCAATATAATGGAGTGCGCTTGGTAATTTTTTGAGCTTTCTTTCTTCTCCGCATCTACCGTATCAGTGGCTATGGCAAGCATCGGAAAATCTGACAAAAGATTCAGCAAAAGAATTTGGATAGGCAGAAGCGGAATAAACGGCATAAACAGCGAGGCCAAAGCCACGGAATAAAAGTTGCCAAAATTAGATGTGAGGGTGATTTTTATATATTTGAAAATGTTCGCAAAAATCACGCGTCCTTCTTTCACGCCGTCAATCACGGTTTCCAAACTTTTCTGCAACAACACGACATCCGCCGCTTCCCGCGCTATATCGGAAGCTCCCTGCACGACCAGTCCGACATTGGCCGCTTTGAGCGCGGGAGCATCATTGATGCCCTCGCCCAAAAATCCCACTATATATTTTTCTTGAATAATTTTGACAATCTCGTGCTTCTCACTTGGAGAAATTCTCGCAAAAACAGATCCCGAAAAAATAGCCCGGCGGCGTTCTTCATACGCCATTGAAGTAAGCTTCTTGCCTGTCACAACCGCTTCTGGACGATTGAGTAAACCGACGGCACAACCCACAGCGCCCGCCACTTCCAGGCTATCTCCTGTCAAAATTTTCACCTGTATATTGAATTCTTGAGCTTGCGCGATAGTTTCTTTGGCTGTTTTCTTCAATGTGTCGGCGAAAGAAATAAGACCGATAAATTCCAAATGCTGTTCCTGATAAAGAGTCAGTTGCTGTTCGCGTAAAAGCGGCTTGCGAGCTACTGCTAAAACACGCTCGCCTTTATGTCCCGCCTCTCCCATCCAGTGCATCAAATTTTTTGCCGTGTACGCATCCAAATTACTAGAAAGTCGGATAATTTCTTCCGGCGCTCCCCTCACCACAATTTCTTTTTTCCCATCCGCCATTTGGAGCAGAACGCTATTGCGGCGACGCTCCGGATCAAACGGTATGCTATCTAGGCGCCGCGACTTCTGAGCGACCAAGCGCGCTTGAGGAGAAAGTTTCCGCCACAATGCCAAGTCAAAAGCATCATGAAGGTTGCCGTGATGATCGGGCGTTTCCAAAGCAGACAGAAAAGCCAGCTTCAGACATTCTTCCTCATTTTTTGCCTTCACCTGACTGACAGACAAGATATTTTCCGTAAGCGTTCCCGTTTTATCCACACACAAGACTTCAATACTGCCCAAATCTTCTATGGCTGACGGCCGTTTCACGATCACTTTTTTTTGAGCCAGTCTCAATGATCCGCGAGCAAAAGCCACCGTAACAATAATCGGCAAAGCTTCGGGAACCGCCGACACAGCCAGCGCCAAAGAAAAAATGAGGAGGGCTGGTATATCAATACCGTTTCCTTTAATCAGAATATTAGCAATAAAAACAAACGCCAGCGTCAAAATAACAAACTTGAGTATAAAGCGGCTGAATTCCTCAATCCATTTTTCAAATTCCGTCTTGTGTCCGTTCCCGGCTGTCAAAGAAGAGACTTCTCCTAAGGCTGTTTCTCCGGCTGTCGCCAAAACCACCGCTTCTCCTCGGCCGGCTGTCACGGCCGTACCGGCAAAACCGATATTCTGCGCTTCATACATTTCGGTCGGCAGCACATTCAAGGCGGCCGTCGACTTACTGATAGCCGCCGATTCTCCGGTCAGTAAACTTTCATCTATTTCCAATCCCCGAGTAACAATAAAACGCACATCCGCGGACAAGCGGTCACCGGCTTCCACCAGCAGAATGTCCCCTGGAACAATCTCTTTACTTTCCACGGCTACTATTTTGCCATCGCGGCGCACGCGCGCATAGGCCACGAGATAGCGCTTGAGAAGTCGTGTTACTTTCTCGGAATGATATTCCTGATATGTCTCAAGCGAGACATTGATCGTGATAAAAATCAAAATTAGCAAGGCTTCCAAATGTTCTCCCAGAAAATAGGAAAGTAACGCCGCCGCCAACAGCAGATACAAAAAAGAAGAATGCGCGCGCCGCTTGATCAGCTTGATAAGAGAAAAAGACTCTTCTTCTAATCTGTTTTCTCCCGTGATCCGCAAACGTTCCGCCGCCGCAGAGGTAGACAATCCCGCCGCAGAGCTTTGCAGTTCAGCGAAAACTTGAGCTAAGTCTTCTGAAGAAAACTTTTTCCACACCATAACATTTTGTATTTATTTGAACCGCTAGCCAATAAGACTGCATGAAAGCGCAACCAGTGTTTCAAAATCATCGTCTTTGGCGGTTTTGTTTTTTTTCATGTATCCGCAAGAAATACAACGATGCGTAAGAGAATATCCGCCCCGACTCTGTTCAAATACCACCGGCCGCATCAGTCCTCCGCACGGCGCCTGGCGGTCTCCCGGAAAAATGTCTACGTGCTTGCTATACAGACATTTCGGGCAATGATTCGTGTAGCCGTCGCCGCCGACAAACTCGCCGCATTGTTCGCAGATGAAATCCTCCTTGCGCCGCTGAAATATTTTATTCTGAAATTGTGACATCGCAAAACTTAAACGCATTGTACCACATAATGCAAAACTTAGCGGCCAATTGACGAGATTTATTTTTTGCCGGAAATAATCTGGTTAATCGCATCTTCGTCCGCGCAGGAATACTTTTTGCTCGCCGAATAAAAGCGTTTTTTCGGTCCGCTGCAACCGCCGTTGTCCCGATGCAGTGTGGCTAGAAGGGGCATCAGAAATCCCACGTTGCGATCAGTGAAATAATTATGGAGGCGGCGCAAGGTTGTCTCGCGTTGATCCTGATCCATACGCGTGAAAACACTCATATCATCCCCCATTTTTCCGCTCCAATCAAAATGCGTGAAAACATTGTTGGCTTTGTTCAAAAAATCCGGATGCCAGAGAAGCGCCCAGCACCAATCACCCGGCTTCTGCCACCAGCGCGAAAAGCAAGGTCCGTCTTCAATACTGCCGTCGCTCTGCAGCCCCACACCGCCTTCAATATAATCAAACAGACGCAAATATTTTTCATCCGTGATGTCGTTGGTCTGCGCGCCAATTACAATTTTCATACCGCGAAAATCAGCGTACTCGCGCATATCACGGATTACTTCAGCCATAATCTCCGGCGCCGTATCCCCTCCATCCTGATAAAACACCTGCCCAAAAATAAAACTCTGGATGCCCAAATCCATCGCCTGTTCAGCAATGTATTGAACGTATTTTCGATATTCTTTGCGCGTAAACGAAGGTTTGCACGTGTGTTCTCCCCAATAATTTTTACTGCCTACAGCGCACATCTCGTCAAAATTGAAGTCGCGTTTCCCCGCCGGATAAAAATAATTGGCTTTGGTGTCTATAGCCTCCGCTATAAACATCCCGTATACCGTGTTGGGTTTCGTCACCTTGCTCATAATTTTGCGCGCCAATTTGAAATCCGGCGGCCGCAACCACGTCTCCAGCGCCCGATGCAAATAATAACACTGCGAGCGATTGATCAAAGCGATGGAGCTATTGATATCGCCTCCGTAACCGGAGAGAAAGCCGTCCGCCACACAGCCTTGTTTTTTCATGCGTTCCATTGACGGAGGAGGAGGCGGGGGCGCGGGAAAAATTTCTTCCCCGCCATTGGGCGAAACATCTTGCGCGTCAAACACAGGCGATTCATCCACCCAATCGGAAAGCGCGCTTTCTTTTTCCAAAACGTTCTTTTTTTTCAAAACATCGGCGAAATAACTCCGTTGAAAAAAATAAGCGCCGGCCGCGAAAACGCTAATTCCCAAAATTACGCTCCAAAAAATCTTCTTGGAAAATATCTGTCGCAGTTTAAGAAAATAAAATTGCCACATAGTCATTTCAGAAAGATGAGCGTATTATATCACCCGTTAAATAAACAAAAAACTGGGACTTGAGATTGACAAATTGCCAATTTTGATATTACATTACTTTGCTGTCCTTTGACATCTTATCTTTGAGGCTCTAAAACCTGGCTCATTCCCCATTCTCCAAAGCGAGATAGGGAAAGCCGCAACCAATGAAAGGGGCGACTGATGACACAATTGCTTGAATCTCACAGGCACGCATTTCTGCCAAAGATCGGCGAGGAATTTCAGCTGGATGTGATCTATAGAGAACCAGCTGTTCTGGCGGAACTCGCGGGCATTAACAAGGGCGAGTGCGCTTTTATCGGCCCCTACTTTGAGGGGCGGTCTATATATACAAACGTGACGTTGCAATATTTCGGCGTCACAAATCTCGCTCAAGCGCAAGTGGAAGCCAAAAAATTGGGCGGGCGACTTTTGGAAGGACAAGCCTGGGAAAGCTTCCAAAAAAGATTTCCCGTGCCGGATAACAACCGGCCGGAAGCGAAATTCGTCTTTTTTGGGACATCAGAATGGGAGATGTCCCACAACGGCGTGCGCCGTATAGCCTGCCTATGTAATAAAGACGGCACTTGGAAACCTGGATTGAGCTGGTCAGTGGCCGCCGAAAACGGCCTCTGGCTTGTCGTCAAAGACGAAAGACCGCGTTATCGCGGCCGTTTTCTCTGATCGAAGTTAAGTCCTCAGTCAACCCCGTTCCGGCTCCGCGTGTGACATCTGTCCCGCGGAGCCATTTTTTTATTTATGGAGCCGGACTGTGGAGGAAGTTAGAACTTTCTTTATGAATACGCGAGAATACATTTATGTCCTTAATTTAAGTACACAAGCATAATACTTTCATCGCCTTACTTTTTCAGTTTCAAAATGATTCTCCTTGATAGCAACAATATAAAGCATTCTTTCCGGTTCAATGTCAAAATAAAAAATACGACCAGTCCCTTGTAAAAAAAGCTCCTTGATTTCTATGCCATCAGCAATCTTACTATAAAGAGGCTTGTAAGCTCCGTCATAAGAAATTCCTTTTGTTTGAATGTTGTGTTTTTGGAAATCTGCCCTGGAAAATACCTTTGTTCCAATTTCTTTGAGAATGGTAAGTGCCTTATTGCCCTTGTTTTTTCCTAATTCAGAAATTTCGCAAAGCTTATTATTATATTTGGAAAAGGATATTTTATAGGGTTCAACTTCTGATACATCAGAATCTTGTGGTAACTCTGCGACAGTCTTTGGTATATCACCGTCATTTTGCATTTGAGTTACCTCATTAGGTATATCTACCATATAATTTTACTTTTTAGCCTCTTGAAGCTTTTCGGAATAAAACTCCTTCATTATCTTCGTAGATATTTCGCTGCTTGAACTTTCAGAACTTTGAAGTCCCTCTCTTGCTTCCTGCCACGGTCTTTCGGAGTGAGTAAGCATTTCAAGATATCCGGCGTCCAGCGATCCATACAAGCTCCATACCTGATCTATAAGCTTTTTGTCTTTTGTTGAAAATACTTCTGCTGTTTGTTGATCAATCTCCTTAATTATTGGATTGAAACCAAATTCTTTATATTTGACATATAAACTTCTTACAGCTGGACCGTGAACCCAAGCTTCAATTTTATCCCCAAAAAGCTTCTTATTATTTACAACCAAAGACCAAGCTTGTGCATAATAAACAAGCTTTTGCATTTTTTTATTGGTAATTTTCTTTCCTGACTGATTGGCTAAATACAAAAAATACAAGCCGACTTCTAACGCGGAATGGGTTGTTTTTTTAATAGACATAGTAGTTGTATTAAGTTTGGTTTTTTATTTTATGTAAATCCAATGGATTTGTCAATAAATACAGCCACAAACAAGTGGTTATTTCTTTATGCATATTTTAACATAAATATGGCAATAGTTAAAATCGGAGCTTTCAATTTTGAGGAGGATCAGTTTTTTCCATAAATTTTGGAACGCTGAATTTTATATGAACAGTTTTACCCCCTGTTTCCAATAGAAAGTTATATTTGTCCTTATCCAGTGGGATTTTTTTGCCCTTATCTTTTCCTCCTGTTAATTCAATTTCTGGGTTAGCCAAAGACGGCATTAAAATAATTCCTACATTTCTGTTCTTATCTAAAAAAGATGTTATGTTTCCTGATTCAAATAAGGCATAGTTTCTGCTGAAAAAGAGAGCGAGGACGTCAGTATATTTTGAAGCGGTATCTTTAATTTTTTGGGAATCAAATTTTTTAGGCTCATTTGACTCATTGAATTTTTTGTATTCTTCATAGTCAAAATCCTCCTTGATTTGAATATAGTAAGCCGTTGAATTTTCGGGTATATGAAATTTACTACCCAAAACAGCATAAGTCGCTTCTTCTATAACAAAGAAAGCAATATCGTAGTATTCTTCTTGAAAAGGAAAGGCTACCAAAATAATCTCTTTTTTCAAAGTGGATACAAGATACTTCAAATAAATTGTTGCAATAAAAAGCTCCTTTATTCTTAACCCGCTGATTGTCTGATTATAAATTTCAATTTTATCCTTGGCTGTTAGCGTAAAAATAGCCTCCGTCAAATCTTTACTATTTATCAATACTTTGGGATTATCCTTGGTTAGTTCTTTGAATTTATATGTCAATGTAGCTTTAAGCATATTATCGAAGAAGCTCTGCACATCATCTGCATTTCTAAATACCCTTTTTACTGCCGTTAGCGCTATATTTGTCATAATAAATACTTTACCTCAAAATCTAACGAGTTATTCTATAAAAGTTGCCCTGACTCGCTTTGATTTAATTATATATGGAATCCAGATCATCAAAGAAACTATTGATGCAAAAAAATCCTTCATTATTTCACCACTATTATCTGTAATAACAGCTAGTGTCGCAAATAATAAATTAATAACAATAAACGCAATAAAAAATGGCTTAAACTTCTTTTTCTTAGCAAAGAATAGATACAAAACATAAGCAATAAATATTGCGAAAATCCCATTAAATACCTTATCGATACTACCATTCAGCATAGAAACATTTGAAGAAATTCTAAAAAAACTTATAACTAATCCAAGTGCAACCAAAAAAAGCCAGCCTGCAAGTCCGTTATATTTAGAAATTTCTTCAGTAGTTAATTCGAGACCATCCTCTTTTTTCCCACCCCTAAGACCCTTGATGATAAAAGTAATTAACACCCCTATAAGCCCAGAAATAATTAAAATTCCAAGTAATGCATCTGTAGTATCATTCTTAAGTTCACCAATAAATCCAAACAGAATCACAAAAATAACCGCTACAACCAGCGTTGACCACACAAAAGTTTTCCAAAAAACGAATTCTTTATTTAACTTCCTAACTTCTCTGTCACTGGTTTTTTCTTTATCATCACTATTACCCAATTGAGCTGTAATCCATTCTCCACAATACCTGCATTTTTTAGCATTATCTTGAATTTCTTCTGCACAAAATGGACATTTTTTCATATATTTTTGAAATTTTGAGTTGTTATACCTTTTTATTTCCTATACCAAAAGCCCCATCCAATTTAAAAAGGTCTGTTTTGTAAGCAATAACACAGCCGATAATCCAAATAGGTACTTCAATAATGTTTATTTTTCCACCAATCATAAATTATCATTTCTAATTTCTTTTCGAACCAAGGCATTGAAAGAGGATGACTGCTCCATTTCTTTTTTGTACTCTTCCGAACCTTGACCGACCTTTTTTGAATGTAAATATTTATTCTATCTTTCAGCTCGTAAGGTAGTGGCCGATCATCCCCACTGCTCTGACTATTGTCATTCGGGTTTCCGTAGACTGGATGAATTTTACAAACCATAGCAATTGCTTGCTCTGGGCTAGAAGCCATTCCTGATTTCAAAAATCCGAACATCGCTGTTGATTTCGTAGCCATGTCCTGCATTTGTATCATACGACGCTCCACATCATTCAAATTCCACCACATCCGTATATCATCTAAGCTTATTCCCTCATTCTGGGGCATCCTTTCTCTAAGAGCTTGCGTATATTTCTGTATACCCTGATCGTCCGTTTCGGCTTCCCCCACAATAATGCTCCCTAAATTTTGAGGAAGAAAATAGTTTCCCCCTTTTTTGGATTGCTCGATAGCTGTGTTAAGCATATCCTCAATCATTTTTTTCGCCTCTTCTTTATCAATACCACTTGCTGTCAACATTAAAGAATATATGTCTAACAATCCCTGTTCAATCTGATTGTAGCTGTTAAAGTTGAATAGCCCCATATAATTATTCTAATTTTCTGCCATACCTAACAAACCAATAAGCAAACATCATCACCAAAATAATTCCCTCACCAAAAAGCGCATCTAACACAATAGATCCTGAAACACTTTCTCTTTGTGATTGTCGTAGGGCACTAAAAAGCCCAATAACAAGAAACCACCAATTCCGACCGAGAAAACTTTTGAAAGTATATGGTTCGCTCATAGCTATTTTCGGAAAATAAACGAGATATAAAAAAATTGCTACTACTTCTTTATTTCGCCCAAACGCTTCTTAAAAACCTCTATCTTGTTTGGGGCTACATAAACATACTCTAAAATCGCTTTGAAAAAATCATCTATAAGAGAGATATCCTCTGATTTAACCCCCATGTTAGAGGCATGTGCTCCAATATTACCTAAGATACGAATGCCATCAGTCATCGTTGCCAAGATAGGTGGAATCAATCCCTGTTTAGCCATCTCCTTTAGTTGTCCACTTAAATTCTTCCCACTTATTTTTTTATCCTTACAAAGAAATTCCAGCGCGCGGCGAATCTGGACTGCAAAGGCATTCGGGGCTAATTTTGATATTAATTTTGCTTCATCATAGACTTTGCGTATCTCTGCAGGGATAGAACTTGATAAATTACTTTGTCGTGGATAGAGCACGTGACCGAAGAGATGATCATCAAATTCCGGTTTTCCATAAAGCGATATATTTTCGCAAGTCCCACATTCTGTGAGTCGATATTCAACTTCAAAACTGACTTCATCCCCATTTGGTATATATGCGATTTCAGACCCAATATGTGTAAACAATACTTTTTGAGAAGTATTATTACCGCAGTGATTACAGATACCTATGTATCTTTCACCATCCTTATCTGTGATGACTTTTGTAATCATGCTACTTCACAAAATAATCAACGCTCTTTCCATAAATCTTTGCAAATCGCTTCACCTCAAGAATATCAAGACGATACTCCCCGGATTCCACGCGAGAAATATAGGATTGCGGACGCTTGAGCTTCTTGGCAACCTCGATCTGTTTCAAACTAGCCTCAAGCCTTGCTTTGTGCAATTTCTCGATAAATCGTGCGTATTCTTTTGTCTGTATTGTCTTGTCCATATACTATCAGCATATATACGGAAAGTAAATATCTAAACTTTAGATATTCTGGTATACTGGAATAAGCAGACGGCCACGCCACTCTGCTCCAAAGAGCAGAACAGTCCAGAAAAACTGACTTTTCCTTTTTGAAAGAAAACTCGGGCGCGCGCCCATCAGAAAAAGCGAACAAAACTTTTCTTTTGGGTGACGAGCGGCAGCGAAACAACTTCCGCTTTCGAGGTCAGTTTCCCGTTCGTAGTAGGTTCGTGCAAAATTTAGAATTGAGCTCAATAAAACACAGGAGTCCTTAGCGGGACTCCTGTGTTTTTATGGAGCGAGAGACGGGAATCGAACCCGCGTACCCTGCTTGGAAGGCAGGTGCACTACCATTGTGCTACTCCCGCAATCTATAATCCGGTAAACGGATCTTTCTTGATATTTGTATCCGGCACGCCAAGCTCTTCAAGTATTTTTCCCATCGCTTGAATAAAACCGGTCGCGCCGACAATATAATAAAGCGCGTGCGGAATTTCCTTCAAATATTTTTTCAGCATAGCGGCGCAGATATACCCGGATTCCTCCTGCCAGTCGCACACACCCTCATTCTGCGTCAATGTATCAATACACCGGTAATTCAATCCGGAAAAATTTTGCATCTCTTGGCAAAATGACGCGTCTCCCGGACGACGATTGGAATAAAATAAAACGAATGGATTGTTTCGTTTCTCTGCGAAGGCTTGCCGCAAAATACTCCGCACCGGAGTAATGCCGATACCGCCAGCTAAAAAAACAATCTCACGCGTTTGATCTTCCGGTAAAACAAAATGCCCCGTCGCCTCGTGAATCGTCACTTCTCCGCCCACGGGCATTTGCGCCAAGGTTTTTTTAAACGCGCTTTCGGTAATGCGCGCGCCAAACACCAGTTCATCGTCGCTCGGAGCGGAAGCGATGGAAAGAACGCGCGTTGCCCCTTTCGCGTCCGCGAAATCCAGTTTAGGCAAAGTCATAGCCGTGTATTGCCCGGCTTGAAATTGAAACCCCTTAGGTTTTTCAAAAACAAAAGCGAGCGTCCGCTCGGCTATCTCATATTTATTTTTCAAACGGACGGAATATGTATTCATATAGCCCATTATAGCAAGGCAAACGGCAACCAACAACCCGCCCGAACACCTTTCGAGTTTTCGCATCAAAATCTTCGTAAAGCATAAAGAGCTATTTGCCTTTTAATTTCTTATGCTCTCGCAATGATTTGAAATTACCGCCGCTCACGATTTTTTTGCCGGTCTTTTGCTCCAATTCCAGTCTGGCATTCTTGGCAACCGCTCCGCCTTTTTTGGCAGGAATCTTGTTTTCTTCAAAACCTTTTGCCTTCATTGTTTCGGCGATTTGGCGCGTGGACAATTCCGCCAATGCCGTAAAAACCAGCTCCGCGTCCGTCATATGATCGCGCAGATTTTCCGTTTTCAAGCTTTTCAAATTTTTATGTTCTTTCACTGAAATATCGCTCCATTCCTGATGGATTATATTCGTCAAAATCGCGTATTTACTTTGCTCTTTAACTTCATTATTTTTCCAATAATCCGTCAATTTATTCCGTATCTCCTGCCCCATCATCCTTTGCTGAATCCACTTCTCGCTTCGCCCCATTTTTTGCCAGTATTCGCGGCTACGATTGAGTGCTTTTTCCGGATCATTTATTTCCTGTATCCTTTCATAACCGACTTTGGCAAGCCATAACTTAATCGGCTCGGCTTTTGGGCTGGGAACAGATTGAATTAGGCGTAATAATGTTTCAACATCAGCCGTATCTGTTTCTCTTAATTTTCCGTCCTCTGCTTCCATTTTCAACCGGTTACATTTTGTAACCGTTTCACTCCCTTCTTTATTTAAGCGATTTTTTAGCACTTTCCAATAATTTCTCGCTAATTGATAATTCGGCTGATCGGTTAAAACTTGCACAATATCCACTACAGAGAAATACCACATTTCCTTTTTCTCATCCCAAATCCGCCGCACTCTTTTGCCTTCAAAAATCGCTAAATTTTTTGGTTTATTTTTTTTCATATTGCTGTTTTAGCAAAGTTTTTATATAAATTGAATTCGTCGTAAAGCATATATCAACTTAAAAACTAAGTATGTTTCTGTTGCTTGGATTGGTATAAATTTTTCAAAATGTCTTTGTTAGTCGGGGTGCTGGGAATCGAACCCAGTCAACATGCTCCCAAAGCATGCGTACTGCCGGTATACGACACCCCGATACGATCCTCTCTTTATATTATAGTATACAATAAATCCCAAAATACTTTACATTAAACACTGCTGTTGATACAAAGCGACAATCCCGCCAAAGCGGGATTGTCATTCTATCTTTTTCTTTTTTCCGCCTCGAAACAAACGCCTCTGGACGGAATTTAAATTATTTTACAGCCTCTTTCAAAGTCTTGCCGGCTGTAAACTTCGGCACGGTCATAGCCGGAATCGTGATCTTGGCTTTGGTCTGCGGGTTGATACCTTCACGAGCGGCGCGGTTGGAAACCTTAAACGTGCCAAAACCGGTAAGGGTCACCTTGTTACCTTTCTTAAGTTCCGAGGTTACTTGATCCACGAAGCACTCCAAAACAGCTTCCACGTCTTTCTTGGAAAGCTCGGTCTTCTCCATAATCATGTGAACCAGCGTGTCCTTATTGACATTATTCATACTTTTCACCTGCCTTTCTAGTTTAGAACTTGATTCCACTCTATATTACTTCAAAAAGCATTATATGGGAAAAAGTGCTAGTTACGACTTCCTGCTCTTTATTTTAAGCCTTTTTTCCAAAGCACGCAACTTTCATTATCTGGCATACTCAATCGCCCTCGTTTCGCGAAACACGTTGACTTTGATTTCACCGGGATATTTTAACTCCTCTTCAATTCGCTTGGCGATGTCGCGCGCCAATTTCATAGCGCCCAAGTCATCGGTTTTTTCCGGATTGACGAAAATACGCACTTCGCGCCCCGCCTGAATCGCGTAAGACTTCTCCACTTCCGGATATGAATTAACCAGCGCTTCCAATTCTTCCAGACGTTTGATGTATTTCTCCGCCGTCTCTTTGCGCGCACCGGGACGCGCCGCCGAAATAGCATCAGCCGCCGTGACGATAAACGACTCTATAGTTTGGTTTGGATATTCGTCGTGATGAGCCTTCATAGCGTCAATCACATTTTGACCGATGCCGAATTTCTCCAGGATGCGCATACCAATCTTGACGTGCGTCCCTTCAATTTCGTGATCCACAGCCTTGCCGATATCATGAAGCAGGCCGGCCTTCTTGGCGCAAGCCACATCCGCTCCCAGCTCGGATGCCAAAGCTCCGGCCAAATAGGCTACCTCCAGCGAATGTAAAAGGACGTTTTGTTTATAACTATAGCGAAAACGCAAACGCCCGAGAATATAGAGCAATTTCGGATGCAGTCCGGCAATACCGGCATCGTAAGCGGCGGCCTCGCCGGCTTCTTTAATTTTCAAATCCACTTCCTTCTTGCTGGCTTCCGCGATTTCTTCTATGCGCGCCGGATGAATACGGCCGTCGGCAATCAGTTTTTCCAAAGCAATGCGGGCGATTTCACGGCGCACCGGATCAAATCCGGAAATAATCACCGTCTCCGGCGTATCATCAATGATAAATTCCACGCCGGTTTCCTTTTCCAGCGACCGAATATTCCGGCCTTCTTTACCGATAATTTTCCCCTTCACTTCATCAGAAGGAATGGCGACCGTCGTCGTCGTAAATTCAGAAACGTGAGAACGGGCGTATTTCTGAATAACCGTCGCCATAACATTGAGCGCGCTCTTCTCCAGCTCTTCATATCCCTCATTTTCCAGTTTGGACATTCTCTTCACCAGAGCCTCCTTACTCTCTTCTTCCACCAAGGTGAATATTTTTGCCTGCGCCTCTTCCCTGGAAAGTTTGGAAATTTTTTCCAGATAACCTAACTCCTCTTGACGCAATTTTTCCGCTTCCGCGCGGATAGCCTTTATTTCTTCAGCTTTTTGCAACAAGCGCCGTTTTTCAGAATCTATTTCTTGCGCTTCCTTTTCGATTTGATCTTCGCGTTTCTCAACGCGCTGTTCTTGAAACAAGAGTTTCTCATCGCGCGCTTTTTCATTTTTTTTCACTTCCTCAAGAATCTCGACGGCTTTATTTTTAGCGTCCAGCGTGATCTCTTTAGCCTTGATTCCGGCCTCTTCTAGCATTTTCGCCGCCTGACCTTCGGCGGTAGAAAGTTGCCTTTTGGCAACACTTTGTCTAACCAGATACCCCAAAATAGCTCCTCCGGCCAAAAATCCAGCCGAAAGAAAAACGTAAACAAGATTCAGCATCATACGAGTGCACTGCCCGCAATTGATAACTTGGAAATGACGCAAAAGCTTCGCCTTTCACGAAAAAAAACAAGTGATTCTGCAACATAGGTTCAATTGAGGCAATAATTCAACAATTAATGTTATAAACGCATCATAGCGTGTATCGCGCCAAAGAGCAAGCTCTCAATTTTGTTTAGCGGTGAAAATGATGTTATTATAAAAACACGAATGAATTGTTGTGGCGGATGCTGAAGATATTTTAATCAAATTTTAGAGAAACTTACAATGTACAAGCCTGTCGTATTGGTCGTCTTAGACGGCTGGGGTGTCAGCAACAGCGTGCAGGGAAATCCTATTAAAGAAGCTGTTTTACCGACCTTTGAAAAACTGAATCGTTTTTATCCGATGACGACCATTCAGGCTTCGGGCATTTCCGTCGGCTTGCCCTGGAACACCGCCGGTAACAGCGAAGTCGGCCATATGACCATGGGCGCCGGACGCATTATTTATCAAAATATGCCGCGCATCTCACTCGCTATCCAAGACGGCAGTTTTTTCAAAAATGAAAATTTACTGAAAGTGATAAACGCCGCCAAGACGAATAAAAGCAAACTGCATTTTATGGGGCTCATCAGTTCCGGTTCAGTGCACTCGCACAAAGATCATGTCATTGCGCTTTTGCGTCTCGCCAAGAATGAGGGAGTGGACGAAGTTTATCTGCACGCGTTTATGGACGGACGCGATTCAGCGCCCACCGCCGGCATCCAACAAATTAAAGAATTGGCGAGAGAAATGCGTTTGATCGGCATCGGAAAAATAGCCAGCATCTCCGGTCGCAATTTTTCTATGGACCGCAATAATAATTGGGATCGGATTGAGAAAACTTACCGGATGCTGACGGAAGGTCAGGGCGATAGCGCCACCGATCCCCTGATAGCCCTTGAACAGTCTTACCTAAAAAATATCACGGATGAATACATTGAGCCCACCCTCATTACCGAAGGGAACAAACCTCCAACGCTTATAGAGGATAAAGACAGCGTCATTTTTTTTAACTTCCGCGAGGATCGCGCCCGCGAACTCACTTGCGCGTTTGTCAGTCCTGATTTTGACGGTTTCAAACGCAAACTGCTCAATATCCAATTCGTCACGCTGACGGAATATGAACGCGATTTGCCGGTGTTAGTGGCGTTTCCGCCGGAAGACATCCAACATAGCTTGGGCGAAACTTTGAGTCTGGCTGGTAAAAAACAACTGCGTATTTCCGAAACGGAAAAATACGCCCACGTCACCTATTTTTTCAACGGCGGCAAAGAAAAAGCCTTCTCCGGGGAAGATCGCATTCTGGTGCCTTCCCCCAGTGTTTCACATTTTGATGAAGTGCCGGAGATGAGCTCGCCGCAGATTACCGAAACACTGATCAATCTTCTCAAAAAAAACGAGTATGATTTTATACTGGTCAACTACGCCGCCCCCGATATGGTGGGACACACCGGCAACGAAGAAGCTTCCATCAAGGCCGTGGAAGCCACGGACAAAAGCCTCTCCATTTTAGTGCCGGCCGTACTCAAAATAGGCGGGGCGCTGATCGTTACGGCCGATCACGGCAACGTGGAAGAGGTGAAAAAAGTAACGAGCGGCGAAATAGACACGGAACATTCTACCAATCCGGTCCCGCTCTGGTATATCACTCCCGACAATCACCATGAAAAAAACGCAGAACAAATGGTGCGCGAACAAAACGAAGTGAACGGTTTGCTTTCAGACATCGCCGTCACCGTGCTGGAGGTTATGGGGCTTCAAAAACAAAAACCGGCTGAAATGAACGGCACCAGCCTTCTCGCCGTTTTGAAATAAATTACTGTATCACTTTATCAACGATGCCGTATTGTTTGGCTTCCGCGGCTGACATAAAATAGTCGCGTTCGGTATCTTTTTCAATTTTGGATAATTTTTGGCCGGTGTGCTTGACTAATATCTGATTCAAACGGTCGCGCGTCTTCAGAATATGGCGGGCGTGAATATCCACGTCCGTGGCTTGTCCTTGCGCGCCGCCCAGCACCTGATGGATCAGCACCTCGCCGTTCGGCAAGATCATCCGCTTGCCCTTTTGACCGGAGGCCAAAAGTAAAGCCGCCGCCGAAGCCGCCATACCGATACAGATTGTCTGCACTTCCGGCTTCACATACTGCATCGTGTCATAAATCGCCAACGCCGCCGTCACAACCCCTCCGGGAGAATTGATGTACATCTTGATGTCCTCTTTGGAATTTTGCGATTCCAAAAAAAGCAACTGCGCGATCACCGTATTCGCCACCCCGTCATCAATCGGCGCGCCGATAAAAATAATGCGGTCTTTGAGCAAGCGCGAGTAAATATCATAAGCCCGTTCGCCGAAACTCGTCTTCTCCACCACCATCGGAATGAGATATTGATTTTGCATATTGATTGGAATAAATTATTATAGACAACTTATGGTTCTCACCGACTCATTATTCTACAAAGATTTCAGCCAAGAGAGAGTTTTCTCTTGCAATAATTGGTTACGCGCGGAGATGTAGAGACGCTCCATATCAATTTTTTTCTTGATGTCCTTGATATTTTGATACTGCGCGAGCGTCTTATTCATTTCCGCTTCCACCTCCGGACTATCCACGTCTATTTCCTCTTCTTTGGCCAAAACATCCAAAATCAAATTCACAGCCAACATCTTTTTCGCCTGCGGTTCCCATTCTTTTTTCAGATCAGCTTCTGTTTTTTGCATTTGAACCAGATATTCGGAAAAATTGAGTCCCATTGACTCTGCTTGCGCTTGAAGAACGCGCGCCATACGCTTCAGTTCTTCCTCTACGAGAATGTCCGGGTGTTCAATTTCTGATTTTTCCGCAAGCGCGTCAAGAATTTTAGCGCGATGATCTTCCTCTCTTTTTATCTTCTTTTCCTCCGGCATCCCCTCGCGCATATTTTCCTTTAATTTTTCCAGAGATTCAAAATTTCCTAGACCTTTAGCAAACGCGTCATCCACCGTCGGCAAGTCGCGTTCCTGCACCACATTTATTTTCACCTGAAATGTCGCCTTCTTACCCGCCAAACGCTTGGCGTAATACTCTTTGGGAAACGTCAGATCAAAAGACTTTTCTTCGTTCGCCCGCATACCCAAAAGTTTTTCTTCAAATCCGGGAATAAAGACGCCGCTACCTAAAACCAGCGGGTGCTTTTCGCCCTTGCCGTTTTCTATCAATACTCCGTCTTGCAAAACGGAAAAGTCCACCAAGACGCTGTCGCCCAGTCTGGCTTCGCGATTCACGGTCACCAATTTCGCGCGCATCGCGGCCAGCTTCTCTAGCTCCGTGTCAATTTCTTTCTCTTCCACAATTTCTTGATGTTTGGCAAACTCCGCGTTCACGTTTTTCACTGCGTCCCGCCACGGACTAAGTACCACTTCAGGCAAAGCTGCGACGGTAACGACATATTCCAGAGTTTCGCCCTCCGTCAATTTTCCTAACTTCACTTCCGGAGCACCGATCGCCTGTACCTTTTCTTGCGCCAGCGCTTTTGAATAAGAATGCGAGACAATATGTTCTGCCGCTTCATTCAAAATAGCTTCCCTACCCAAACGCTTTTCCATCACGGCGCGCGGCGCTTTGCCGGGACGAAAACCGGGCACTTTTATTTCTCGCGCCAGATGTTCCGCCGCGTGTTCAATTTCCCCCTTCCATTCTTCCCACGGGAGAGAAATTCGCAATTCCACTTTTGATTTGGGAAGTTTTTTTACAACTGTGTCCATAAATCACTTGCTGAATTTTTCACGATACATCTCAAGCCCCTTCTTGATAATCTCCAACGCCCGTTCTCGTCCATCAACGCCGCTCACTTTGACCTCCTTGCCTTCAATGGACTTGTAAGTCTCAAAAAAATGCTGAATTTCTTTGATGGTGTGCTTGTTGACATCCGCGAGATCTTTTACCTCATCCCAACGAGGATCGTTTTTCGGCACGGCAATAATCTTGTCATCGCCATCGCCGCCATCTTTCATCCACATCACAGCCACCGGCCGCGCCTCCACTAAAATTCCCGGGGATAAAGGATAAGTGGTCAAGAGAACCACATCCAGCGGATCATCATCTTCCCAATAAGATTGCGGCACAAAACCGTAATCAAACGGATAATCTTGTGAAGATTTCATCGCGCGATCCAATTTGATCAGACCGTTCTCTTTGTCAATCTCGTATTTGTTCTTTGAGCCCTTGGGAATCTCAATAATCACATTGATGAGATTCGGGGACTCTTTACCGGCTGAAATTTCATGCCACAAGTTCATATTATTTTGATTTAAGATTTAAGATTTTTTATTTTAGAATATTTTACTCTTTCGTTGCTTCAGATTCGGAAACTGGATCCGCTTTTTCAACGACTTCTTCAATAACCGCTGGCGCAGCTTCTTCGGTGGCTTCCGGCACAGCTTCACTTTCGGCTACAGTTTCCTCCGAAACGGTATCGGCCGTAACATCAATTTTGCAATCTGTCAGTTTGGCCGCCAAACGCACGTTCTGACCGCGCCGGCCGATAGCCAAAGACAGCTGATCTTGCGGCACCGTCACTAAAGCGCGTTTTTCTTTTTCAAATAATTTGACATTCAGCACCTTGGCCGGCGACAATGCGGCGCTGATAAATTTTCCCGTGTCTTCTTTCCACTCAATGATGTCGATTTTCTCGCCTCCGAGTTCGTCAATAATCGCCTGCACGCGTGTGCCTTTTTGTCCCACGCAGGAACCGATCGGATCCACTCCCTCTTCCGCCGAAAATACCGCGATCTTGGTGCGCGATCCGGCTTCGCGGGCAATGGCCTTGATCTTCACAGTACCGGTAAAAATTTCCGGCACTTCCAGCGTAAAGAGATGCCTCACCATTTCCGGATGCGCGCGCGACAGAAGCAGTCCCGGCCCCTTGGTGTCCGACTCCACACGCACCAGATAAACTTTCAGGTGTTTGCCGATACGATAATTTTCTCCTTCAATTTGTTCCGAAGGAAACAAAATACCGATGGATTTGCCTAAATCCACAAACACATTGCGTCCTTCCACGCGCTGGACTATGCCGCTCACGACTTGACCTTCTTTCTCCTTGTACTCTTCAAACATATTCTCGCGTTCGGCTTCGCGAATACGCTGAATAATTACTTGCTTGGCGGTCTGGGCGGCCACGCGACCAAATTCATTGTGCGTTTCCAGCGGCAGGTCTATAGTTTCACCCAGCTTGATGCCTTTCTTCAGCTTTTTAGCTTCCGCCATTAGTATATCGCGCTCCAGATTGAAACGCGGCAAACGGTCCGCGTCAGATTCAACGGAATCAATAATTTCATCTTTGCTCGTTCCGGTCTGCAAAGCCGTTTGGTCGGGTTCCTCCGCAAACTCGCGCGTGGTTTCATCCACAACTTCTTTCACCAGAAAAAATTTCGTTTCCTTGCTTACCTCATCAAACTGTGCGCGAATCACTTGGCCTTTTTTACCGTAGTCTCTCTTGTAGGCCGCCGCCAGCGCCGCCTCCACCACTTCCAACACCCGTTCTTTGGAAATACCTTTTTCTTCGGCGATCTGCATCACCGCGCTTCCAAATTCTCCCAAACGGCCGGAAAGACTGCTCTCTTCAGCGGCCTCGTCTTCCACTTTTATAACTTTTCTCTTTGGCATACTTTCACTTTTATAAAATTAATTTTCCTCTCAATGATTATGTCGGCTGGCTCTGAATGAAAAAAGCTCGCTTATAGCGAACTTTCATACACAGAATCTCATACTTATGCAACTATAATAGCTGACGCGCTGACTTTTGTCAAACGTCAATTTTATCCCATTCTAAAGCCATTTTTGTCGTATTGACGTTTTTCGTTTTTTAGTGTAAAATACAAGGTTACAAAGTTGGACAAAAAGTCTGATTGTAACGAGGCGGGTTCCCCGTCTCTGGCTCATTGACAACTGATGATAAGTTAAGTGGAAGGGGGGAGCTATGTTTGGCTTCGTAAAAAAAATACTGGAGTTTGTAAGTGGGACCCTAGACGTTGCCGGAGATGTCGGAGGTTGGATGAATATACTCGGCATCAAAGGGCTGGATGGACTATTTAGCAGAGGAAGAGGGCAGGGTGTTAAAGCGTCGTCTGAAATCAAAAGCGACGACACTCTTCCAAAAGGTCTGCTTACGGAAAAGTTCACAAAAGTGGACGACAGCTATTGGCAGGCCATGATGACCCTTGTGGACGCTGGTACTTTCAGCGTCATACAGAAACTCGTCGCGGAAATGAAACGTCGCGATGATGAAGATCGGGGTAGGCGTGTAGACTCGTTTCGTGTCGGCGTCCTCATTATGCCCAATCGGGTGACAGAGGAAGTCGTCACAAAAAAAGCACAGGTCCCGCCAGATCAAGATAAAGGGGCTAGCGGCGCCTCCAAAGCTCAACGTGACGAAAAGAAACCGGGAAAGTCGGATGGACCTCAGGAAACTGTGATCCGTAAAAACGATCCGCGCTTCACCGACAAGGATTTGAGGATTTTATATCTCAAACGTCTTGCCGGGTTGGTGTCAGCCCAGATAAATGTAAATGTAACCGAAGCTCAAGCTATCGCTTCGGTGATTGATTCGCTGGAGGCTGACGGGTTCCTAACAACGGGCAAGATGCGCCAACAAATCAAAGAAGAGGCCGAAAAAACATTGGAGGCTGGCCTCGAAGAAGTGCTGCGCTTCCGGCTCGGAAAAACATACGAGCGAATTGGGAAGCGACATACACGAAGCTCGGAAAAACAACTGCAAAAATTACGTCTCCAGCATTTGCAAGCACGTGAGGAACGCCGCGCAAGACGAATCCGAACAGGCGATCGAAAAAGAATAACACCCAGAAGCAGAAGAATTATAACGATTATAGTGGGGGTGGCATTCTTAACGATCCTTTCTGGCATTTTGTTCCATTAACGAAACGACAAAATTATAACTAATGGGAGGAGGCTATGCCTACTACTGCTACTGCTAGAGAACGGGCGAGAAGATTTTTCACTGGGGCAACTAATACCCCAGAGGAAATCTATCAAGAAGCAGTCAGGTTGCACAAGACGCTGTACTGGATTGGTGTGCCATCCCTGATACTCGTCATTGTCATTGATGTGATGATGAGTTATGCGGGGGCTCCGCTGATAATCGCTATCGTCAACATGGCGATTATGCTTGTGCTGGGATTCTATATGTCAACACCAGCAACATTCTTGACAATGTTTGGAGCTGGCGCTGGGTGGAAACTGGTTGGTTACAACTGGTCGTGGAGAAATATATTCCTGGATGAAGCGGTGGTATTCCCAGACATCCAGATCAGTGAAATTGCGAAGCAAGGATGGCAAGCTTGTGTGTCGGCGCTTAAACTACCGGCGCATTTCCTAATAGTAGCCATCGCGACCGGGACGGTGTTGGAGTTATGGCAAGTCAACCATCCGACCGCAGCGCTGGTTTTCTTTCCCGCTCTAGCTGGTATTGGAATGTGGTCATTTGCTTTGGGTGGCGCAACTAAATGGTACCGGCGCATTACAATCGCGGTACTTGTGATCGGAGCGCTGGCGTCATTCCACCAAGTGTTCGCGGAAGAAAAACCGCGACCACTGAATAATATCGTCAGCGACCTCACCTATTCCAAAACAGTGGAGTTCGAGGTGAAATCGCTCCAGCCGCAAAAGTTGGGCGGCATAAAACCAGGGCGAAGAAAATTCTCCATTCCGGAAAAACAATACATCCGGATCAATGGAGAAGATCAAGATATAACCAGCTACGTTCGGATGAATGGAACGCCACCGAACGAAAGCCTTGAAGTTGAGAGCACGGGTAAAGTGGAAGTCTCTTACGCCTTGCCCAAGGAGGTGTTGGAGAAAACAATTGACCCGCAAACCTTGCGGGCAAATTTCAGGTAAGAGGTAAGACGACGACAAACGGCGGGCGATGATAATACTCATTGTCCCGTCGTTTTCTTTTTCTCAAAAAAAATTATACGAAAAAATTGGTAATCTGTTTCACAATCACTAAAGCAGCCAAAGCCACAAATATACCGACAATTGAATAAATCACAATTTTCTTGCCGGTCTCCATACGATCCTCATCACCGGCGGACGTCAGATACATTATACCGCCCACTACCAGCATAATAATCGCCAAAATACCCACGATGGAAAGCAAGAAGTCCAGCACATTGAGAGCAATTTGAGACAAAGTGAGCGCGTCGGCTACAGGACCGCTATTCACAGCTCCCCAACCGAGCACTTTTCCGATTTCCAGGAGGAAGGACGGGGCGGCCAAGCCAATAGCCAGCCCGATCATAGCGGCCGTGATGGCGCCTTTGGCCAGTGTCATCATCTTGTCATTGCCCGACGATACGATATACATCACCGCGCCCACCACAATGAAGACCAGAGACAGAGTTACGATTATGCTCCTCAATGTGCCAAGGATGCTGTTCAGCACCCCTTCTACTGTATCGTACGCGAGAGGATTTTTAAACTCTATACTACCGCCTCCGCTAGGGGGAGCTGGATTCTTACAACAAGTACCAGTAAAATTATCATCAGCAATAGTACACGCGCCTGACGGATTCGTACCAGAAGGACAAGGAGTTCCGCTCGCCACACATTGTCCACCAGCACTCGCACAGGTCCCAGCCAAAACGCGCGGTGCGAAAAAAAGAACGCCTAAAAAAACAGCAAGCGCCAGCAATAAGTATTTATCCCAAACGAAAAACTTTTCAGCAAACATAAGTTAAAACTTTAGACTCTTAAAACGCACTGCTACCGCGGAGTGCCTGATTAATCGCCATAATAATCACCAAACCAGAGAGCGCCACGACAATACCCACGATAGAATACAACATATTGCGCTTGGCTGTTTCTACCATATCCTCACTGCCTGCCGCCAAAAGATACTGCATGCCGGAAATCACAAACGCTATAATCCCGATAAATCCCAAAATGATTAAAAGCCAATTCATCAGCCCCTTGAGAATATCCGCCGCCGGCTTATCGGCGAGCCCCGTATTATTGGGAATGCAGATGCCACCTGGTCCTATATCTTGAGCTCCAGTACAGACGACGGAACCCTCAACCACAGGAATATTAAAAGACAAAAAAACCACGCCCGCCAAAAACAATAAACTCAAAAAAGACAAACGCAACATATTTTTGTTTTTACAACTTCAGCGTGCTTCCATATTACTCTATTTTGAGAAAAAATAAAATACCTCGCTAGTTTACTGCAAGGTATTTTATTCGCACCTGTCCAAAAAATAAATGCTCGGCGATAATTTAGAATGCCGACGCACTGCCTTGCAACCAGGTGTCTACTGCTTTGATAATGACGAAACCGAGAAGTGCAACTACGATACCAATGATGGAATACAACATAGCGCTCTTAGCCTTTTCTATTTGCTCTTCACTGCCGGCGGCGGTGAGATAGAGGATACCTGCAATCACAAACCCGATAATGCCGATAAAACCGAGAATGGCCAAAAGCCAATTCATCGTTGACTGAATAATGTTATAAATGCTACCTCTCGGCAATTGTGAACCTTGAGCATTCTGAAACCCCGAATTCCAGTCAGCGCTCGCCACAACCGGGGCTGTCGTAAGAGCAACCGCGAAAGCCGCATATAATACTTGTCTAATTTGTTTCATAACGTCTCACCTCCTTTCTGTTTTATTTTTGATTTTATAATTCGTAAGCGAACCAGACGAGAAACATCGCGCGAAATCAAAGTGGCATCAAGAAAAACTTCGTCAACTGGCTGACTATCACCAGCGCTCCCAACGCCACAATGACTCCGATGACGGACGCGAGCGACGCGCGTTTTGCAAGAGTTATACGCTGCTCATTGCCGCCGGCCGTCAAATAAAACCCCCCCGCCACTACCAACCCGATTATAGCAACAATTCCCACGATTGACAATAAAAAATACAATATGTTCAAAAGTATATCCGCTACTTGCGGCGCGTTGGTAATGGAACCGGCGGCGAATGCCGTATCTATGAGGAAAAAATCAAACATACCCGCGTAGTGCTACTTCAAATATCGCTCCTTATGTAGAGAAATCTCAATTTTTCTCATATTTAATATCTGCGCATATCATTTTATTGAGCCGAGCCAGCTGAAGAAGTGGTATCGCAGGTAAAGCTAAACCCTGTACTTGAGACCGTAAGACCAGGAATTGTGGCCGTGAAAATTCTCAATGTCGTATTCACGATCAGCCACGCCGCCAGCATTATGGCGAAACCGACCAGCGCCGCCGTAATGCCGCCTTTCGCGGTCTGCATCATTCCCTCGTTGCCGGTAGACACGATATAAAAAATCGCCATCGCCACGATCACGGCTATCGCTATAAAAGTCATTACTGTCAAACCCCACTTAATAATTCTATTACCGCCGACCACCAAGTGACAAATAGTGCAAGGTTTTTTTTCTTCAGCAGGAGCGTCGTTACTTGATCGTCCACAAGGAACTATCGCAGCGCCCGCCGGTAATGGTAAAGCCATCAGCGTGAAAGAAAATATAAAAAGGCTCAAGAAAAAATAACGTGCTGACTTGTATGGTAAGATCATAAATGTAAAAAATTGGAATGGGATGAAGCGTTTGCTCTTATACTATCACAACTGCTATGCTAACGGAAGATTATGCACTCATTCTTCAACATCAGACACCTGTTTCTCGGACTCATACTTGTGAGTTATTTTGCTTTTGGCTTGTATCACGTCACGCAGTTCATCACGGCCGACGAACATTATTGGGTCTATGAACGCATCCCGCAATACTGGAAGGCCATTGCGGAACACAAGTGGAAAAAAACTTTCATCAACGACAAACCCGGCGTCAGTCTGGCACTGGTATCGGGAATCGGATATTTCTTGCACCCAGATTCTACAAAACATTGTGAACAAAATGATGATAAATTTTATACCTGCAAAACAGACGAAACAGAAACTCTCTATTTTGCCTTTCGTCTTCCTATTCTGCTTATCAACGGGGTACTTTTGATTCTTTGCTTCTTCCTCATCTCCAAGCTCACCAATTCTTGGATCGCTCTCTGGAGCACTATGCTCATCGCTCTCTCGCCTATCTTGCTCGGTATTTCACAAATCGTAAACCCGGATGCGCTGCTCTGGTCTTTCGGCAGTATCGGGATTTTTTCTTTCCTCGTCGTCCTCAAATATCCGGAAAAAAAATATATCGCACTAGCCGCTCTCTTTACCGGGCTAGCTCTTCTCTCCAAATATACCGCCATCATTCTTCTGCCGTTTTACCTTCTCCTTATCACTGCCTATTTCCTCATTGCTCCTGATGAGGAACTGCCGACACCGCGCGCAACGCTTCTCCGCCAACTTTTCTCTTTCAGCATCATCGCAATCGTAGCGCTTGGCATCCTCTGTTTTTTCCTCCCGGCTATTCTGCTCAACCCCAAAACTCTCGGACTTTTTTTCGCTACCATTCCCGATAAAACACCTCCGCTTATCGCCGCCAGTGTTCCTCTTATACTCTTCCTCATTGACACCTGTTTTTTTCACAGTAGATTCCTGATCAAACTACGCGCCTTCTGCCGGAAACATTTGCACTTTGCTTTTGTCATTCCAGCTTTCTTTCTGTTTCTTTTCACGTTTGTCATCCTCACACGCCACCTGTTTCCTGACTGGAACATTTTCACTCAAATTCCTTTTGACATTAAAAACATCACCAACTCACGCTATTACGGAATACCGCTCAATACTTTTCAATCTTTTCTGCTTGAATGGTCGCCGCTCGTCTTTTCGCTTACTCCCATCACGCTCTTCGGATTAGGCAACCTCTGGATACACACCCTGCGTTCTAAAAACAATCAGTATCTATTTCTCTCTTCTCTTTTGCCGCTTCTCATTCTCATTTATATCAGCATTCTTTTACATTCCAATATCCTCGCCACCGTACGCTATACCATCCTGCTCTACCCCATTTTCTCCGTGCTCGCCGCTCTCGGCTTCTGGCATATTGCAAAACGTTTCGCAAAATATCCCTTAAGTAAACTTCTCATTACTGCTCTTATTTTCATAGCCTCCGTTGTCAGTATTATTTTCATCAGACCATTTTATTTTAATTACACTAACCTTCTTTTGCCGCAAAAGATAATCATCAATGACGCCTGGGGCTATGGCGGCTACGAGGCGGCTCAATATCTCAATACATTACCAAACGCCAAAAATTCCGCAATCTGGTCGGATTATTATGGTGTCTGCGAATTTTTTGTCGGCCGATGCTTAACCGCCTACACTTTCGACAAGGAAAAAATCAAGCCGGATTACTACGTCCTTACCCGCCGCGGCGGCATCCGCTATATGTCCAAATACGATAACTGGGAAATGAAATCCGGTCTCACCGCCTACAAATACTACAATGTTTCAAATCCGGACTGGCAACTTTTCATCGGCAACCATCCTGGCAATTTTATTAAAGTTATCAAGGTGGAAAAATAAAAACGCCTCCCGTGAGACGCTTTAGCTTTTTTCTGAAGTTTATTTTTTTCTCGCGTACCGCACGCGCTCGGTTTCAGTCAAATACTGCTTGCGCAAACGCACGCTTTTGGGTGTCACCTCCAAATATTCATCAGCCAAAATAATTTCCAACCCGCGTTCAATGGATACTTCAATGGGCGGCGTGAGTTTGATAGCCTCATCCGCGCCGGAAGAACGCATATTGCTCATAGCTTTCCCCTTGATCGGGTTGACGGCCATATCAGTGCCCTTGGTCACGTTACCCACCACCATACCTTCATAGACTTCCGTGGACGGAGCAATGTACAGCGTACCGCGCGATTGCAAATTGTTGAGAGAAAAAGCCAGCGCCTTACCGGTGGCCATGGATACCATTGAACCTTCGTCGCGCTTCTTGATGACACCGACATGAGGTCTGAAACCGATCACCCGAGTGTAGAGAACACCTTCACCGCGCGTATCCACCGTAAATTCTCCGCGATACCCCAACAATCCGCGCGTCGGCGCTTCAAAAATCAGCCGTGTAAAACCTCCCGACCCCTCTTTCATTTCCGTCATAATCCCCTTGCGTTTGCCCATTTTTTCAATCACTGTACCGGAAACCGCCATCGGGCATTCCACCGTCACTTCTTCAAACGGCTCCGACTTCACGCCGTCCACATCTTTAATGATAACCTGCGGCTGGGAAACTTGCACTTCGTAACCTTCGCGGCGCATATTTTCCAAAAGAATCGCCACGTGCAATTCTCCGCGGCCGTAGACTTTATAATGATCGTCCGAAAACTCTATCTTCAAACCCACGTTGATTTCCAGCTCTTTTTCCAACCGCTCGCGCAATTGTTTATTGGTGACAAACTTGCCCTCGCGTCCGGCGAATGGCGAATCGTTGACCAGAAAATTCAAAGAGATGGTCGGTTCATCAATGGCGATGGCCGGCAATAATTCCTGATCGGCACTCGCGCAAATTGTGTCGCCGATTTCAATTTTGGCCAGACCGGCAATCATCACGATATCGCCCGCCGTAACTTCGTCCACCGCCACACGTTCCAAACCGCGAAAGGTAAATAATTTCACGACACGACCAGTTTCATTTTTACCATGAATGTTTCTCATCAGCACGGCATCGTTGATCTTGAGCGCGCCTTCATAAACGCGCGCGACCGCCAACCGGCCGACAAAATTGTCGTAACCCAAATTGAACGGCTGGGCGCGTAAAGGCTTGGTTGTATCCGACAGCGCGGCCGGCACTTTTTTCAAGATAGTATCCAAAAGAGGCGCCAAATCGCTACTATCATCTTCTAAAGAAAGTTTGGCTATGCCCTCGCGGGCGATAGCATAGACGAGCGCGAAGTCCAGTTGCTCATCGCTCGCGCCTAAATCAAGAAATAATTCATACACCATTTCCTGCACTTCCTTCGGACGCGCGGCCGGCTTGTCAATTTTGTTCAAAACCACGATCGGCTTCAAACCCAATTCCAAAGATTTTTTCAAAACGAAACGCGTCTGCGGCATCGGCCCTTCCTGAGCGTCCACCACCAATATCACACTGTCAATGGAACGCAAAACGCGCTCCACTTCCGAACCGAAATCGGAGTGCCCAGGTGTGTCCACGATATTGATTTTCGTATCTTTCCACAACAAGGCGGCGTTCTTGGCATAAATCGTGATACCGCGCTCCTGCTCCAGAGCGTTGGAATCCATAGAAACACCGGCGGCCGTCACCATTCCCGTCTGGCGCATCAAAGCATCGGTCAAAGTAGTTTTGCCGTGATCCACGTGCGCAATGATGGCGATATTTCTAATCTCCATAAAAATAAAAAGTTCATTGAAAAAAAGGCGTGGCCACGCCTTAAAACACTTCCGCAGTGTATCTGGTTGTTACTGCTTTGTCAACACATTGACGCGATTGGTAGTGATCGTAAGAGCGTCGTAAACACTTTTCTCGCCTTTATTCACGCTGTCAATCATTTCCGCGAAAATTGCCTCCACCAATTCCATATTTCCCTGATACCAATTTTTCGCGATCAGGTTTCCCGTCGCGAAAGGCGCCAGCCTGACGTCATTTTTCTGTTCTTCTATCAAATCGCGGCGCGCCGCCGGTTTGTCAGTTTTTTCCAGGTATTTTTTCGCCGGATCAAAACTCAAAGTAAATTCCTTGGTAGTACCGGCAATGCCGTTTTGTAAAGTTATTTTGTTGTCGGGATGCGGCAAGGTCAGATAATTCAAAAATTGCCAAGCCTCGTGAATACGCAAATAATTTTGTTTTTCTAAATCTGGTTTCACCGCTCCCTGTGGCGCCGCCTGCCCCGGCTTATCTTCTGCAACTTTATTTTTAGCTACCGCGAATCCCCAATAATTGGCAAAGTTCACAGGTTTACCGTCAGAAAATTGCGGCAGAGGCGCCACGGCAAAATTCAGCTTGGAGTTTTTTTGTTTGACAGTGGCAAAATGCCAAGAATAATCTATCATCATACCCAGCGTCCCTTCATAAAAACTATCGATAGAATAATGCAGGCTCGGATTCCATGTATAGGTATTGGAGTTGATACGTGAAAATTGAGTGTAAAATTCCAGAGCTTTGCGGCTGTTTTCATCGGTCAGTTCAACGCGTTTCTGCCCGGGCGGCAAAATAGATGACCCCATTTGAAACATCAATACGGTGAGAAGATCCATAGAACGATTGATATTATACGCCGTACCGAGCGCCACAGCCGATTGAACGACATTACCAAACTGGTCAACCCTATTCAGTTTTGAAATATCACCAAGAAGCTCATCCCAAGTGGTCGGCGGATTCACGATGCCCGCCGCGTTGAACAGATCTTTATTGTAATAGAGCGCCAGAGAATCAGCGGACAGCGGCGCGCCGTATATCTTGCCATTGCCGATAAAATCTTCCGCCACCACGTCCACAAACACATCCCGATACTGCTTTTCCGTCAGCAGATATTCCGGCGCCGGCGCGATTTTGTCTTCAAAAGAACCGCGCCACGCGTTGCGAATCATAAAAATATCCGGCCCTTTGCCGGCCGCCAGAGCGTTCAAAATGTCGTCTTTATAGGTTTCCAGCGGAAGCTTGCGGTAATTAATCTCTCCAATATACGGATTGATTTTTCGGTACTGGTTAAAAACATCCGCGTAAGCATCACTGTCATCAAAAACCCCCCACACTTCCAAATTAACTTTGTATTGTTCTGGAGCGGTTTGCTTGAAAATACAACCGGAAAGCGACATGGTCGCGAAAACAACCCCTATCAAAAAAAAGAATCTCTTACGAAAAAAAAATTTGATAGACATAAAAGATTCTGGGCTTACACGCTTGAGCGCAGTAATAATTATTTTTTTACCAGAAAAGCATAATGAAACCCCCCTACATTTAACTCTTTCTCCACGGCCAAATTGGCGGCTTCCACCAGCGTACGCAATTGTTCCGGAGTCACCCGCAATCCTGCGTCCGGACCAACAAGAGATTTCCGAGGATCCCATTCCATTAGGATAGCATGCCCTCCAGACTTCAAAATACGCGCCGCTTCTTCCAGAATCAGTTTTTTGTTTTTGTTTTGAAACAAAACGTCTTTGATCACAACCCAATCCATACTTTGCAAAGCGAGTCCCGACCCGCCCTCCTTTTCCAGATTCACTCGTTTGGTGACAATATTGGACAGATTAAGAATTTTTGCGCGGCTGGCTACCGCTTCCAGCGCCGATGGCAGAATATCAAAAGCGTGCACCACCCCTTCCGCTCCCACGCGTTTCGCGAATTCAAAAGAAAAAAATCCCGAACCGCAACCAAAGTCGGCGACCTGGCTTTTCAATTCTATATCCAACTGATCTACGATAGCGGATGGGTCGGCAAACGTCAGAGCCGATGGCGTGTCCATAAAATATATTTAAAAAATTTTATGCGCAAACATATATATTATACAACAAAAATTCGCAAGATATCTAATATCCCGGGATATTCACGCCGGACGGAAGCTGTCCCTTAATGTTTTGCAAACTCTTCATGCTGTTTTTGAGCATTGCGCATTGATCGGCAAAAACAATATCCGCCGGCACGGAGAAGTCTTCTCCCGCTGCGGCTTCGCACCGCACGTTTTGCGCGGCATCAAAAGATTTCTGGTAGTCCTGCGGCGCGGTATCATTACCGGCGCTTTGTGTTTCCCGCGCGGAGAGCGTCCCCAGTTCATCCATACAAGATTTAGTCATTTTCCAGCCCTGCTTCTGCGCGCCGGCCGTCCAGGTATATTGTGTTTCCCCGTCAAAAAGACCGTACAATTTCTCTCCGTTCATTTCTGAAACGAATTTGAATTTTTGGCCATCCACAAATACCGTGGAAGTGGTTCCTCCGTCTTTCCCAGAATAAGCGCACTTCATCTTTTTCCCAAGTCCCATGGCATCCTTGATAGAACCAATCACGCCACTCGCCCCTCCGGCAGACGGCGGCGCTTCATTGGTATTCACGATATCTTTGCCGGTTTCCATGACCGAGACAGGCGCCGTGTTCCGACTTTTGACCAGATACCACCCGATAACCAGCGCCAGAATAATCAGCACCAGCACAATCAGCAGGTTTTTTTTCATATAGCTTAAATAAAAATTATATTTTCAGTATACCACCGGATGTCCCCGCGTCAAAACAGTTTAGCCTTACACAAGATTGATTCCCTAACCATTTTCCTGTACAACAAAAGAATGGAAGCGTGCCAGAGAGATAGATTAAAGAACAATTTGGTCATTTGAAAAAATAATATACAGAAAATTTGGAAGCGTGCCAGAGAGGTTGAATGGGCCGCACTCGAAATGCGGTATGCTCGCAAGGGTATCGGAGGTTCGAATCCTCCCGCTTCCGCCAGTTAGGAAATGGGTTCATTGGCTCGCCCGCTACCTGCCGGCAGGTAAATTCGTTTTTCTCTGTTTAGTGGTAATTTAAGCTAAAATCAGCTAAAATAGTAATTAGATAATTCAAATAACAATCAATAAATCAGAAAAGCGAACTTCGTATACTCGGATACATTATCGGAAATATTGCTCTTTTAAATAAAAATTTTAGAAAGGGGCCTACAAAAAAACAGGAGGTGAAACATGCGTATACTGCGCACGTATAGACACGTTGCACAAACGCAACATTGGTGCGATCGATGTTGCAGATATATCGAGCCTGGCGAATATTATGAGGGGTCAGTTCATCTGTACGATAACCACCAACTGATCGTTTTCAAAACTCATATTGAGCCAAGTTGCGATTATCCGCCCGATCCCGATGATGAGATTGAAGAAACATGTTTCGAGGAGATTCCTCTGAAACTCGCCGCTTAACAAGCAACCCCTTCATGGCTGTCCAACCAACGGACAGCCCCTTTCTAAAATTTTTGTTTCCCTTTTCTTTTTATATATCAAGGAGGAGAAACAAAAACTTCGGATGATACATAAACGTTATGCGAAATTTTGGTTCGAACACTCTTTTATTCAGAAGGTATGAAAACAAATAAAATATCAACGGAACTATCCAATCTATTAGATCTTCTTATTCGGTATTCCAACGTTTATCGGGGCCCCTATGCTCCATCGAGAGTAACTCAAACGACGGCACCGCCGGGCAGTAAAATTTTACGTGAGTCACTTATTGATCATATTGGAGCGCTTCCAGTTATAGCCACCTTTCTTTATCCTTATCTCAATGAAAATATAGATATTGGAAAGGTACTTACTATGCTCGCAGTCCACGATATTGGAGAAACTAAAGTTGGCGACGTATTAACCGTGAAACGGAACAAAACGACCAAAGAAATAAAAAATGAAGACGAGGCGGCGCTGCATCAGCTCAATAAAAACTATCACCCTCTTTACAAGGAATTTAACAACAACAATTCCAACGAAGCAAAGTTTGCCCATTCGGTCGACAAAATTTCACCAAATTTATATGAGCTGATCGTAGAAAAGGAATTAGCACAAAAACGTCACGCCTACTTTGGCTTTGACATCATCAAAGCGGTCAAGAAAGACCGAGACAAAATGGAATGGAATACTTTTTTATTATCCTTTTACGATGAATTGATCTCCCTTATTGAAAAACGCTTCGAGGCATAAATGGATGCTGTTAGATAGTTCCTTTGTTCGAACCCAAACATCATATAACACCGCGTATGCGGTTACGGCTTGCTCCGTACCTCTGCGAGCTCGTGGAGGCCTCTCAATGACGGCGTTATTCCATCACGTTCAAGGGGGGCGCGAGGGATTACTGCGGCTTCTTGATGTATTAGGTTAGTAATGTTATGATGGTGCGAAATCAAGCCGCGGTGGTTTGATGCAGTCAACCAGTTCATTAAGAAGGAGGAAAAGCAAATGAAGTTCTTCATCCCGCTTGGTTTTCGCTACAACAAAGGCCGTGATGGCGACTACTCGCTTATCAGCTCCATCTACGGTCCATATGGGGACGACAAGGCAGTCAGAGAAGCTATCGCCCGCCTCTGGCCGGACGACAATAACGAGCGGTTTCTCGTTTTCGACGGACAGATCGTCGACGGCAAGCCGTCGGCGAAAGAGAAGCCAGACAGCGAGAAGCGCGCGCCCGGAAATATGGACAACTACGTCAAGGACGGCGAAGCTTACAAATGCAAGGGCTGCGGTGGGGCAATTCTCGGCAGATTGGTGGGGCATCCTGTTCACCTGCGCGAGATGCCTGACGCCAGACTCGGCGAGTGCCGGTACGAGACGGCTCTATACTGTCCGAACTGCGAGAAGGAGCCGGATTTCCACGGCGCTCCGGTTTACGCCTAAGCGAGACACCGAACGTCACCAACGAGCCCATCATGTCTTCGGACCGCTGATGGGCTCATTCTTTTTATAAAGAACTTTTATGCGTGCTCCGTATGCTCGCATTTGTATTCCGCCCGCCGAGTCAATCGGTCGCAAAATCAGTTCGGATTTTTGATTGGGTTGTTTTAGCGCTGGAAAAAACTTCGCTTACCACAAAAAATAATGAGAGAGCAATTTGTTCGAAACCGTCCGGGTCTCAATTATGAGGCATTGCTAGCCGCTCTCTGACTTTTGCCACCACATCCTCTAGCTTAAAATCAGATTTTACCAGATATTCATGACTGCCCTGCATAATAGCCTCGGCGATTTTCTCGTTATAAATCAAGTTCGTTAACATAATCACCGGAACACTTTTACCCCATTCGTCCTCGCGTAATTTTTTGAACATAGAAACACCATCCATCACCGGCATTATAATATCCAACAGGATCAAATCCGGATGTTCGCGCAGAGCGACTTCCAACCCTTCTGCTCCGTTTCTTGCCTCCAGCACGTTAAAACCTTCGTGGCGAAATTTATCACACAGGGCGCGGATGAGAGGCTTTTCGTCTTCCACGATTAAAATTGTTTGGCTTTTTTTGGTCATAGATAAATTTTCAATTGCTAAAACATAAGTGGCTAGTGATTATTCCAATGTTTTAATTCCTTCTTTTTTGGCCATCCCCGCAAGCGGCAAGGTTACGAAAAACGTCGTTCCTTTATCTTGCTCTGATTCAAATCGGATGCTTCCTCCCAAACGGTCAATAATGGCTTTCACAATATACAGTCCCAAACCGGTCCCTTCGGTTTCTTGGGAAGCCGCATTGTCGGCTCGAAAGAGTTTGGAAAAAATCTTGGCCTGCTGATTCCGAGGGATGCCACAGCCCGTATCCGACACTCTAATTATAGCATTCTTTTCATCTTGGGACACCTCAAGTGACACGGCGCCTTCGGCTGGAGTATATTTTACCGCGTTGGAAAGCAGGTTTTGAAAAATAATATTAATGAGCTTTGGATCAAGCAGTATACTGGGCAGTTTTGCGTCGTATGTTGCGGTGACTTTTATTTTTTTCTCCCTGATAATCAGCCTCAATTCTTTTAACGCGATCTGAGCCGCTTCTTGCAAATTCACCGGCTCCGGTTCTATCACAAACGTTCCCAGCTCAATTCTGGAAACATTCAAAAACACATTGACCAGCCCGACCATCCGCTGGCCTCCCTGATACACTTCTTCCAAATATCTCTTCTGAACCGCGTTGATCTTGCCCGCGTCTCCAGCCAAGAGCATTTCGGTATACCAGTTAATCGCGGAAAGCGGCGTGCGCAACTGATGCGAAGCGAGCGAAACAAACTCAGTCTTGGCTTTGTCAATATTGCGCTCGAGCGTAACATCGCGCTCCAGACCGACGAAAAATTTTACTTCCCCGCCAGCGCCGAGAATAGGGCTGATGTTCACTATCGCCTGATACAACTCGCCGGATTTCCTGCGGTTGGTAATTTCTCCGGTGAAAACTTTTTTTTCATCTCTTATAATCCTCCACAGGTTCGCGTAAAATTCTTTTGTCATCAGATTACCCCAGAGCGACGGTCTGGCGCCGATGCTTTCTCTTCGTGAATAACCAGTAATACGTTCAGCGGCGGGATTGACGTACAAAATATTTCCGTCGGCATCAGTAATAATCACGTGCTCGTTGGCATTCTCAACGGCCAATTGAAATTTTTGGAGCTCCCCCACTTTTACGGAAAGTTCGCCGGTTTTCTCTTTTATTTTTTCATACGACTGCTGCAATTTAGTGGCCGTAATATTAAACAGAGAAGCCAGAATTCCAAACTCGTCATTTGATTCTACCTTGAGTCTTTGAGACAAGTCGCCGCCCGCTATTTTAGGCAATATTTCGGCTAAATTGATTAGGGGCTTGAAGATTTTTCTTCTGATCACCACCCACATTGCTGAAATTATACCGAGAGAAATTATCGAGGAAACAATAATGACTGTCTTCAAGTTCGTAACTTTATTCCGAGAAAATTCTTCGGCAACGCCTACCGCTTGATTGGTTAAATAAAAATAATCCTCACTTTCTTCTACAAGCCGGCTTCTTGAATCGGAATCCTGTCTGGTCTGATAGAGCGTCTGCTTGAGAGTAATCCAAGTATCGCTTACTTCATTTATAACCGCTATAAACTTGTCACCGCTCGCTTGAGGTAAATTTAGATTCTTGTCACCGTTTTTTAATCCGCTGATGATCTGATCTAATTCGGCGATCAGTTCATCGGCCTGCGAGTAATCTCCGGCCAATTCCAATTTGATGACCCGCTGAGTTGCCCCTCGTATAATACCGGCATAGTTGACTACCCGGCTGTCACTCGTCATTTGATTGTTAAAGTAGTAAATAATTCCGCCATTGATAATAACCAAAGCGAGCAGGGCACTCACGAGCAAAAGTAGCAGGTTGACTATTTTCATAGGTGATTATCTTAAGCGCTCTTTCTTTAAGATACATCGGGAAATAGTATTCTGCATACGCTATTTTGGCTGGATGATAGAGCCGACTTCCGCGTTAAGCGCGCGGGCAATATCCGCCACGCCGATGACCTTGATTGTCAGGTTATGCTCTTTGGCCAGCGCGATAGCGGATTGATCGGCTATCTTGAGGTTCTTTTCCAACACTTCGCTCGCGCTGATCTCTTTGATAAGAGTGGCTGACGCGTCGTTTTCCGGAGCGGCGGTATACAATCCGTCTACTCCGTTTTTGGCCATAACCAAGAGATCCATATTCATTTCCAGCGCGCGCTGAACAGAAGTAGAATCAGTTGTAAAGTACGGAGCGCCCAACCCCGCGGCGAATATCACCACTCTGCCTTTCGCCAGATGTCTTTCCGCTCTTTTGGGAATATAACCCTCGCAAATTTGCGGCATAGAAATCGCTGAGGACACGCGCGTTTCCACCCCTTTTGACTTGAAGTAATCACGAAGCACCAATGCGTTTTGGGCCGTAGCCAACATTCCGATATAATCCGCCGTCGGACGTTCAATGGCGAGTTTCCCCGTCAGTTCACGGCCGCGAAACAGATTGCCGCCGCCCACTACCAACGCGATGGCATGTTTTTTTTCCTGAAGCGCTTTTATTCCAGCGACTATAGTTTCCAGCGTCCGTTCATTGTACTGATTGTGTACAGCGTCCGTGCCATCGCTCAAACTCTCACCAGATAATTTTATTAGCAGTCTCATAAAATAGATAAATTACCACAAATCGGAATAAACATACGCTTGATATTGACGCATCACTTCTTGGGTCACCGGTCCCACCGCGCCACTCCCTACCGGCTGGCCGTCAATCAAAGTAACCGGCGTAACCTCTTTGCCGCTACCGGTTAAAAACACTTCTGTCGCGCTCAGCAATTCGTCAAAACTAAAATCTCTCACTTCAACCGGCACATCCAACTTCAAAATTTCCAGCAACACGCTCCGAGTTACGCCCTCTAAAATATTATTGGCGGAAGTTGTCAGCTTGCCATTGAGTATAGCGAAAATATTACTGTTGGAACCCTCAAAAACTTGGGTGTCGGAATAGTAAATCGGTTCCACCGCTCCCAGCTTGTGAGCTTTCTGTGTTTGCTTGACGCCTTCAATATAATTATTGGATTTCGCCTCCGGAGTATAGCGCGTATGTTTGACTGCGATCACGCCGATGCCTTTTTCGTAATGCTCCTTCGGATATGCCACCGCCTCGTTCACCAATACCACAATAGTCGGATCCCCCGCAGGCAACATCGTGTCAGACGCTCCGCCGGAAATAATAATTTTGATGAATTTTTCTTCAGCGGTTTGGTTAGCTTCCAGCGTGGTCATCACCCATTTCTGCATCTGTTCTTTATCCCAAGGGATTTGAAGGCCGATCAGATTAGCCGAGTTAAAAAGCCGGTCAATGTGTTCGCGTAATTTGAACGGGCGATGATGCGGATAGGTTTTCAAGAAATCAAACACCCCGTAGCCGCGGGAAAATCCCAAGTCACGAGGCGATATCACAAGCTCGCTCTCGGAAACCAATTTACCATTGAAAAAATGTATCATATTTTTCGCTCTTTATGTGGATTATACTTGAGTTTAACCCGCTCGTCCATTGATACGCTTTGCGACAGCCAGAGTTTACATTAAGCCAAAATGGTGATAACGTGAACGAGAAGTCCCATAAACGCCGCCTATGTTGGTTTTCACCCAAGAATTTTCGCCCGCTGTCATAAACCTCAGTTTTGGGGTTCTGATATTGGGAGAGGCGATTCTTTTTGTGATTTTGATTTTTTTGTGGATGCAGAACCGCCGGCTAAACCAAAAATTGTCCGCTTTCTTTTCCGGTAAAAATGCCCAGGATTTGGAAAAGGTGTTGCTGGATCAACTAAAAGAAATCAGGGAATTGGATGGGGAAATTCAGGAACTTTTTGAAATTTCCAATCGCTTGCGCGAGCTCGGAATGAAAAGTCTTCACAAAACGAGCGTGCTCCGTTTCAATCCCTTCAAAGAAGTCGGCGGCAATCAAAGCTTTTGCGTGGTACTCCTAGACGGCAAGAATTCCGGACTCGTTATCTCATCGCTCCATACTCGCGAAAGCACGCGCGTTTACGCCAAACCAGTCGTCGCCGGACAGGCCGGCAGTTTCCCTTTCACCGAAGAAGAAAAGTCAGCCATCACTCAAGCCATGCAAGGCAAACCTGTCGCCGTTTAACGCAAAAATTTCAAACTTATTTACTTATATTTATCATCAACGCGTAACTAAACTGTATATTTTATGTCTCCACAGGAAAATTCTAGCGATACCGCTAGCCAGCCTAAGAAAAAAGTGACAATCCCTTCTTCCGTCAGCGTCAAAAAATTGAGCGAGATTTTGCAATTGCCGGTAGCGACTATCATTACAGAATTGATGAAAAACGGCATTCTGGCAACTATCAACGAGGAGATTGATTATGATACCGCCAGTATTATCGCGGGAGATTTGGAATTTGAAACAGAACCAGCCGAAGAGAAAACCGAGGGCGGCCGCCTTACTCTGGAAGAGCTGGACAAACTCATTGCTCAAGAAAAAAGTTCCGGAAAAAATCTTCTCCCGCGCGCACCGATCGTGACAATTTTAGGCCATGTGGATCATGGCAAGACGACATTACTGGACACGATACGCAAAGCTAACGTCGCGGCCGGCGAAGCGGGCGGCATCACCCAACACATCAGCGCCTATCAAACGAAAAAACGCAAACAAATCATCACCTTCATTGATACTCCGGGACACGAGGCCTTCGCCGCGATGCGTAAGCGCGGATTGTCCATCGCCGACATCGCCATTCTCGTGGTCGCGGCGGATGACGGCGTGCGTCCGCAAACCAAAGAAGTCATCGCGTACATCAAGGAACGCAAATTGCCGGTCATAGTGGCCATCAACAAAATAGACAAACCGGATGCCAAACCTGAGCGGGTGAAACAGGAATTAGCCGAGCACGGCATTCTTTTTGAAGAATGGGGCGGCGACACTATGTGCGCGGAAATTAGCGCCAAAAACAATATCGGTATAGACAAACTGCTGGAAAATATCGCTCTGCTCGCCGAAGTGGAAGATTTTCGCGCCGATTCCAAACGCGACGGACTGGCCATCGTGCTGGAGTCCCACTTGGATCCTCAAAAGGGGCCTGTGGCCACCGCACTGGTGCGTACCGGCACACTCAAAGTCGGCCAAGACATTATCAGCGGAGGTTCTTTCGGCCGCATCCGCCGCATTGAAGACTGGAGCGGCAAGAATTTGGAGCAAGCCGGTCCATCCGTTCCGACCATCATCTATGGATTCAATACCGCGCCGCAAGTCAATGACGTCGTGCAAGTCGTCAGCGGCAAGACTTTAGCGCGCGAGAAATCCCAAGAAGCCAGCGTTAAAAAATTAAGCAAAATTCAAGAAGAAGATGACCAAAAGAAAAAACTGACGCTCATCCTTAAAGCCGATATGCAAGGATCGTTGGAAGCCGTTGAACAAATTCTTTCCAGCATTGAATCTCCAGAAGTGGCGCTGAACATCATTTCATCGGGCGTGGGCAGTATTACAGAATCCGATGTCAGAATCGCGGAAAGCGCCGGCGCTCTTATTTTGGGCTTCAATAGTGAGCCGACTTCCGTTGCTAAACGCCTGGCTGAAGCCAGCAAGATACAAATAGAAACCTATAACATCATTTACAAATTAGTGGAAGCGGTCAAAGAAAAACTGGCGGCGCTCCTGCCTCCGGAAATCATACGGACGGACTACGGAGAACTTTCCGTGCTGGCCATTTTCAAAACCGGCAAACGCGATATGATCGTCGGCGGACGCGTGAGTTCCGGCAAAATGTTGCGCGGCTCGCTGATTGAAATCAAACGCGATGGAGAAATTATCGGACAAGGTAAAATGATGAATCTTCAGCAGAACAAACAAAACGCAGATGAAGTCAATCAAGGCAACGAATGCGGCATCGTCTTTGAAGGCAATGTCAAAATCCAGGTCGGCGATACTCTCATTTGTTACAAAGAGGAGGAAAAGAAACGCGCGCTGTAATTATAAACATGACATTAAATTTGTTTCTTTGTCATTCCCGCGAAGGCGGGAATCTAGGCTCCACAAGATGATATAAAAACAATCCAGAGAATTACTTATAGAAAACTTGATTAGGAAGTTACTCGTTACTAAAATTAGATCATAAAAATGGGGACGAGAGTGAAGCTATTACTTCTCTCGTCCCCAGAAACTTTCCCCTTCTTTATCGCCACCTACTCGACGGCTTTAATAACGAAGAGTAAACTACTCTCCGCCTATCCACTTCACGCCGCAAACTCTCGGACATCTCTTTACGGCGATGTTCTTTGACATAGCGCCGGCATTCTTCATCGCGGCGGCGCTCCTCAGGACTGGCGAATATCTGCCAATACAGCTCCAAAACAATCCCAAGAACCACCAATACAACGAGAGTCCACGCAAGCCACGGATAGGTCGTGACTATTGTCATCATCACTTCCAACCAAACCTCTACAAGATCAGTCACAAATCTCAAGAACTGTACCATTTTTACCTTCCTCCCTCACGCTTTTCGCGCAGACCTCGTTGAAAAACTACTCAACTGTCGGAGCTTATATATTATCAAATCATTTTTCTCAGCAACCAGATCCACGCCTATCCCAAAATGATGAAGTACGCTAATCATAAAGCTTTTATTATTTCCAATGATACATTTATCATCACCCATACACCCGTAAAGCGGCCTACCATCTCGGGAAAAGCGAACAAGTCCGCTTTCACGGTAAAAAATCATCTTGTCGCCTTCACGAAGAACAGTCTTACTTTCATCGGATTGACGATCTGTTAGCTGATAGAAATTCAACTTTGCCATGATTTTTCCTCCTATCCTTGATGGTTTTTTGCAGTTTTTTCCAGTTTGAACAACATTATCATCATTTCATTGCAGATCTCTATTGCCTCTTGATTTCCTACACTTTCCGCTAACAGCATACCGAGTCCTCGCGCGATCATTTCTGCACCGCTCAATTCCCTCATTGTATTCCTCCTTGTTTGAAAAGGTTTGAAAAGAACTTTTTCTCTATGAAACTTCAATTTCATAATTGAAATCTCAATTGAGAGGAGAAAAAAAATAGATTCATTCTTTTTCTCCAAAGTGGTAGTCATTATCGGCGTTGACCTTGCCGTCTTCCTTGCGGAAGAGGTTGCGAGTTATTCCCACCAGCTTACCTCGCAACCAAACAGTTTTGACTCGTGTTCTAGAGTGACGGTAGAGCCGTGCATTAGTCTTTCGCGATGCCGCGCTTTTCGGTGGCGACATCTCAGGGCGAACCCTGCTTGGGTTTGCACGGGCACTTGCGGAATGCTTCCCCTTTGACAGCGCTTCTGGCAGGACCGATTACTGCCTACTGCCAGAACCCTCTTCCGCAGAGAGCACCATTCTTGGTGAGCGAGAGCTAGGCTGGCACAGCCAGAAGGAGCTCACCGGTTTCCATGAAGTTCTGAAAAAGCAACTTCATGGTTCGGCGACCACCGCACTCGCAGAGTATCCGCCGCGCATCGTCCAAGTCAGCCGCTTGGATGAGAGCCTCCTTGTTAGGAAGCCCGCAATCACAGCCGACGAACGTGACCTTTGACGCAGGCAACTGTGCTGCCAGTGCAATGACTCGCTCCGACCCTGACGCTCCGACGTAGACCACGACGTGATCGAGATAGGGTAGTGACTCTTGGAGTTTCTCCCAGAGAATGCCGATCTCTTCACGACGTCGCTCGGTCCCGATGTGGCCTCTATTGAGACCCCCATCGCCCTTCGTGTTTTGCAACACGAGGGCCATTCGGTCGTCTGAGCCGTGCCAACCGCTCGAAAGGTCTTCACCTACTGCGTTGTAGGTGACAAAGGCGACACTTTTCAGTATCGGCCTCCTTTCGGTTATTCACCGAGAGCTTACGTACTCGCCGTTTTTGTTGCGCCCTCCTATGCCGCATCAAAACGGTTTTCCTGCTCGGTTACGATTATGGTTGCAAGTAACTTTCCATTTTATTTACAAACCACACCTCGTTACTTATTTTTTGTGCGTCTCTTGGAAATTGGTATGACCGTTACCAATACGCTGGGGTTGTGGTATTTTACGTCCCCTGTCCAAGATTAAGTTCTCTGACTATCCGAAACAACTTTTTGGTTATTTCGGAAACATTCCGAGATGTCTCGGAACACGGCATAGCCGAGAGCGCCCGAACTCATAGGCCTTCTCTCATTTCGCCGATACGGATTTAGCGAACGCGCAAACTTTAATATGGAAATTAAAGAACTTTTCAAAGCGAGTGTTGCTGTCCTCATCATTGAAAGAGCAGTATAGCAAATAATCGTCAAAAGGTCAATAATATAGTCTATTTTTATGGTAAAAATATCCCTAAATATAGCTACTTTGTGGCTTAATATAAAGAGTGCTCGACAATATGACAGTTGTATTTGTCAAAATTATTGACTAATATTACAAATAGGTGTATACTGGACATAATCATCCCTATGCAACATCTCATTGAACCATTGAAAAATCTCGGATTAAGTGAAAAAGAGGCAAAGATATATTTGGCTTTACTTCAGCTTGGACCGGCCACCCCGTACCGGATCGCGCAAAAAGCGGGATTGAAACGCCCGACGGCCTATGTGATTGCCGAAGAATTGGTGGTAAAGGGCCTAATCGTACACGTTCCCGGCGAAGAGCCAAAACGCTACATCGCCCGTTCACCGGAAGCTGTTTTGGAAGCGCAAGAAGCGAAACTGCTTAAAACAAAAAGTGTTTTACCGGAATTGAAGTCTCTCCAAAAAGAAACCTCTGAAAAGGCAAGTGTTCTGTACTTTGAAGGTATTGAAGGCTTGCGACAGGCGTATGATTATAAAAAAAAGGAATTGCATGAAAAAAATATAGTTGGATTTTTTGCCAACCCTGAAGATGCTTCATCCGAAGTAAACGAAGTTTTTTATGAATGGAACGAATACAAAGAACGCCATCATACCCATGTGATGGGATTGACGGTGGACACGCCGACACTAAAGCCATACGCGAAGTGGCTCTTGCCAGAAACAACAGAAATTACGGGTAAATTTCTCCCTGAAAATATGTATAGCGCTAAAGTATCTATTGAATCATGCGACGACCAGTTCGTACGCATCGCGCTCATTGAGAGCGTTCAATCACTCATCATTGAATCCCCCAAATTAGCCAAGGCTTTGCGTGAAGTATTTGAAATTACGTGGAAAGGCTTGGAAGGAAAATATGATAAGCCAACTAAGTTCTAGCTTTCTAAAAATTTTTGATGCGTTTTCTTATAACCCACTATAAGATATCCGCCATTTCAACCGTAACCCATTCTTTTTTGGACGCGTCAAACTCATAAGTGTGTAGCTGCGGCGGATCCACCGAGCGATAAGGCGCGTAGGTGGTATATTTTGCCTCGCGTTCCAAAGAAGCTTCAGCGTAATGGCGTATCGCCGACGCGTGACCAGCGCCGTAAATCATCACGATCGGACCTTCACCTAACTCTTTTTTCGTTAGTATATCCAGTCCCTTTGCAACAGTCACATCTCTATAATCTAGAAGATTGTATAAAAAAGGACCCAGCGGATTGTCCGCGCGACCACCCCGCACACTAATCCCAGAACTGCTGTCTATCACAGAGGCCATAGAAGACAACCAACCGCCGCCCATAACGGCCCCGGACAAACCTTTTAAAAATTGTCTCCGCGTCAAACCGCTTTTCCCCGACAAACCGGGGCTGTTATCCGTTTGTTCATTTTTTATATTCGCTTTATTGCCGGTGAGATTATAAAAAGCAAAAGCTATTGTCCCCAACATTCCAAGTACTGTTTTCGTGGTAAGAACATCGGAGTCTCTGCGCAACAAATCATACACGACGACTGGATGTTCAATGTTCTGAATCCACGGATCTACCATAGCCGCTTTTTTGTGCAGATTCGCAGCAAAATTTTCAATTTGGCGAAAAAATCGGCCAGACTTTTCTGTCTCAAAAAAATTCACAATTGGCTCCCGTGATATTTTCTCGCTAGATTTTTCCGCCATTTCCAGTATAAATTTTATAAATCTCTCCGAATGCATTCCGGAGGCGGTTGGCATAGACTCAATCACAACAAGCGAAGCGCGCGCGATCGCTTGTTTCAGTGTTTCGCGATATTCGTCAACTTCAAGCGTTTCAGGCACGTGTAAAACGCCATACAACTCAACTTGCCTACCGTTCACCTCAAAATGCAATTTCCGCCACGCCTCATCCACAGACTCTCGAGAATAACGCTTCTGCTCTACTTCCTTTTTCGCATTCTGCTGGCGATGTATATTATCAGGACCACTTTCATACATACTATTTTTTACGTTCATCATAGCAAAAAAAATACGTCGCGTCATTCTTAATTTTCACAAAATCAATACGGCTTCAAATAACAACCGCCAATTCGTGCCGTGTGTTCAAATAGCCGCCCTTTGCCTCGAAAACAAATCGCGTCGTATTACTACAATTTCTTTATTTACCCAGTCTCGTCAAGTCAGCTTTCTTTTGCTACGATAGTTTTATGATAAGAAAAATTCCAGAACCAATTTTGAATGTTATTCAGGCCTTGCGAAAGGCCGGTTTTGAGGCGTTTGTGGTGGGCGGGTGCGTACGCGATCTCCTTTTGGAACACGCGCCCAAAGATTGGGACATCACCACCAACGCCACGCCGGATCAGGTTCTGAAAATTTTTCCGGAAAGTTTCTATGAAAATACGTTCGGCACCGTCGGCGTCAAAGTGCCGCGCTTTCTGGAAACGATGCCTGACTATGAATATGACATCGTGGAAGTTACCACTTACCGCACGGAAGGGCAATATAAAGACAAACGCCGTCCCAGCGAAGTCAATTTCACGCTTTCTCTAAAGGAGGATCTGGCGCGCCGCGATTTTACCATCAACGCCATAGCGTATGGTCCAACCGCAGACGAGAAATGGGAAGTGATTGATCCTTACGACGGAGCGAAGGATTTGCAAAAAAAAATTATTCGCACGGTGGGTGAGCCGGAGGAACGTTTCAACGAGGACGCTCTGCGTCTGATGCGCGCCGTGCGCCTCTTCGCTAAGTTGCGCGATCGCACCCCGCCTACAGTTACAAGCGAGACAAAAAAAACCAAACTGGCGCACCAGTGGCGCATCGAAGAAAACACCGAAGTGGCCATAAGCAAACTTTCCGAACATCTAAAGGCAGTCTCTCCCGAACGCATCCGCGACGAACTTTCTAAAATTATTCTCTCCGACAGCCCGAGCGAAGGCATTGCTATGCTGGAGAAAACCGGCTTGCTTCGCTTTGTACTTCCAGAATTGAGAGAAGGTATCGGCGTAACCCAAAATTTGCATCATATCTATACGGTCTGGGAACATAATTTGCGCGCGCTCGCCACTTGCCCGTCGCCCAAACTGGAAACAAGATTGGCCGCTTTGCTTCACGATGTCGGCAAGCCCCGCGCCAAACGCGGCGAAGGATATTATTCCACTTTTTACAGCCACGATCATATCGGCGCGCGCCTTACGGAGCAGATGCTCACGCGTTTGCGCTTTCCCAAAGAAATCATCAGAAAATCCGCGCTTCTCGTGGACAACCATCTTTTTTATTACAATGTCGGCGAAGTGACCGAGGCTTCCGTGCGCCGTCTCATCAAACGCGTCGGACTGGAAAATATGCAGGATTTGATGGCGGTGCGCATTGGTGATAGACTGGGTTCCGGCGTGCCCAAAGCCAAACCCTACAAACTGCGTCATTTGGAATATATGATTGAGAAGGTTTCTCACGATCCGATTTCCGCCAAAATGCTCGCCGTCAATGGGCACGATCTGATGAATGAGCTTCGCATTCCGGCCGGACCCAAGATCGGCGCGATCGTGGAAGTATTGCTCGCGGAAGTTATTGAGAATCCTGAATTAAACACGAAAGAGATATTATTAAAACGCGCTCAAATTCTTCAGGAAAGCGACTTGCAAACTTTGCGCGAGCTAGCCAGAGAAAAAATCCAAGAAAAAAAAGTGGCGGAAAATGATAAAATTAAAAAAAGACATTGGGTGGAGTAAATGTGAAATTCAAAGTGGTAAGAATTTAGAGTTATTTTCGGAGTGTGGTATAACGGCATTACGCACGATTCGGGTTCGTGTAATCCGGGTTCAATTCCCGGCACTCCGACATGAAAATTATTATCAACCCCATCACTGAAAATCCCGTATCCCTGCTTCGTAAAGCGGGATATGTTTTTCAGCGCGAAGAAAATGCGGAGATGAGTTTTATCCGCGCGCTGGCGAGCGCCGGCTATCCCCGCTTCCACTGCTACGCCAAACTGGATAAACTTACGCTCACTCTCAATTTGCATCTGGATCAAAAAAAACACACTTACGGCGAAACGACGCGACACCACGGAGAATACGAAAACGGAGGCCCGTTAAAAGAAGAAGTTTCACGGCTTATCGGTATTTTTGGAGAAAAAGCAAAGATAATTTAGACTGCTGCGGTGGCGGAATGGTATACGCGCTTGGTTTAGGACCAAGTGTCCGTAAGGGCGTGAGAGTTCGAGTCTCTCCCGCAGCACTTTTCTCATCAGCACTTGATTTTTTATGGCAACACGCTATACTGAAACATCACATAAATATGTGATGGGTTTTGTACATTTAAATTTAAACTATCAGGTCTTCTTGTCAAAATAGACAAGGGAAAGGAGGTGAGAAAATTGATAGGGACGGTACGAGACTTTAGAAATTTGATATTCAAGGAGACCGGATTGCCAGAAATGGACCACTGGCAATTCACGGAAAGATCCCCTGCTCACAGAACTTTTTGGAAAAAACTTCACCAGTTAAGCTTTAGGAGCGTGAAGTCTGAAAGTACGCCGCCCGACATCGATGAGGCCACACTCCTCACAAGTGAGGAGTGGGCGGAACTAGAAGCTGAGTTCCGCCAACTCTTGCAATATTAAGTTACACATTCAAAGCCCCTCGCGAACATCGGTTCAAGAGGGGCTTTCGCTTTTTCACTTAAGTATTTCTTTAACCCGCCTAAGAGAATCGTCTCTAACAGCGCGCGCCCTCTCACGCTCCTCTTCTAGTTTCTTCTTTGTAATTATTCTGGGAACACCGGATTCCTTTTCATCAGAACTCATTAGTGCTTCGCCTTCCGCCAAAGACGAGTCTATTTCAGTTTGCCCATTAGCCCCATTGATACCGAGACTCAATTGCTCCGATGTTTGTCCTTCTTTTTTCATAATTTTGCGCGCTTACTTTTCTTCAGCTAATTCCGGAGCTTCAATCGCGGGACCGGCCTCCGGATTTTCAAACAAAACATTTTCCCCTTTGATTTTTTCCACTACGCCTGACAACTTTTTGGTTCTGGTAACGGAAACCACCTGATACTGGTTGGCCGCCGACTGCATTCTCGTCCCGAGAATATCCAGCGCCGCGTTAAACTTTTCGTACTCCTGCTCAAAAATTTTAATCAACTTGATAATATCATACAGATTTTCCTGATACTTAAAGTTTTTATACGACTGAAATATCATTCGGAGCATCGCCGTAAAACTAAACGGCCCCGCCATAATCACTTTCTTTTTCATCGCTTCATCCCACACTTCGTTCAAGCGATCATAAATAAAACTGAAAATCATTTCGTTCGGCACGAACAAGATCACAAAGTCCACGGTCTTCTCTTCCGGATTTATGTAGTCCCGCGTAGTCACTTGTTTGATTTTTTGTTTGACATCGGCAGTAAACTCCCGCAAATATCTCTCCTTTTCCTGTTTGTCTTCGCTCTCCTGATATTTGATCAAGGCCTGCAAAGGAAATTTCGCGTCCACGTTCACCTTGGTGCCGTCCGGCAGAAAAATGGTGAAGTCCGGACGGGAAGCGACAGAATCTTGGCTTTCGTTCGCCACATAATTTTGCCCTTTCACAAAACCTACTGATTTGAGCAAATTTTCCGCCACTTCTTCGCCATACTTTCCGCGCAATTGATTATTGGACAAGATGTTTTTGAGGTGGTCGGTGGATTCTTTCAAACCGCCGGTGATAATTTTGTATTCGTTCAAAACCGCTTTCAGCGTGCTGAATTCCCCGATTCTCTCTTTCTCCGTATGCTCCAGTTTCTTTTGGCTTTCCGACAGTTCATTATGAATTTTTTCCACCAGTTCTTTGATGCTGTCTTTTTTGTGTTCAATATATTGTTCGCCTGCTTTCAATTTTTCCTGAAGCAACTCTTTTTCCGAGCGGTATTGCTCGGACAGTCTCTCCCGCTCCTCCCGAAAAAGCTCTTTGTTCCTTTGTTCGGCAATACTGAAGTTTTCCTCCAGCATCTTTTGCAAAAATACTTGCAAATACCGCGAAACAACGCCTTTTAACAAAAAAATTGTTACGCCTAACGCCAAAACCACCGCGATGACAGAAATAATAACTTCTGAAATCATATATTTTTTACCGCTTTACTTCTTTAACATTATCAAAAGCATCTTAAACCTCTCCAACGCCTGAAGGGAATGCGTTTTATTGGCAGGCAATTCAATCATCTGACCATCTGCCACAATATGCGGCGTTTTTTCAATATTGATTTGCGCTTGGCCGTCCAAAATCTGAACCAGCACGCTAAACGGCGCCGTGTGTTCGCTTAATCCCTGCCCCTCATCAAAAGCAAAAATAGTGACCGTGCCATTGGACGTTTTTAGGATTTCTTTGCTGACCACCGCGCCTTTTTGATATTCCACGGCGTCTTTCAAAGTGATAATATTTTGTTGCATAGCTTTTAGTTAAATGCTTTTTTTTATTTGCCACGATCGGGAACGGTATTTTCCAGAAGCTCCCTGATCGCTTCCCTTTTACTTTCTTTTGAAAACGGCCGCGATACGAATATGAATTTCATGTAAATAAATTAATATAACTAATAATATAGAAATGCTACTGTCTATATTTTAGCACTTTTTGAAAATGTGTTGTATGGCAGTTTCTTTTCTCCATTCAAGAGTTTGTCTGCCCCGTTGCAACACGGCGTGTTTGCTGTGGGGTTATTTTGACTTCATTTGCATGAGTTATTTTTTGCTAAATACTCTGATAACTTCATCAAAGTTTTTGAGCTTGTCCTTCTCCCATTCTTCCTGTTTTATATATAGGGCTTTGTAGATGACTCTGCTTTGTCGATCGTTCACGTCCTCACACCACTTTTGCAGTCTTTCAAATTTTAATTTATCGTCATCTTCTTCGCGCCCCTTTGTCTCGATAATGTAAACGGTTTTTTCATCTTTCTTAACAAAAAAGTCTGGGTGATAGGTAGCTATAAATCCCTCTGAATTTTTATATTCAATTCTAAGCGCACCCGCTTCCTTATTTTGAAAGTTTTTTGCAAAAGAAATTACATCCTCACAATTCTCAAGAAAGTCAGAAAATACCAACTCAAAATCACTATCTCCTACAATCTTATTGAAAACAGATTTTTTAGGTATCAAGTACGACTTATCATTGACGACAAAAGGACGCGCTTCGCTTATTTTTATATAATTTTTTATCTCTGTATCTCCTTTATCTTCGACCGTAAGATCATTAATGGCTTTCTTGAAAGAATCTTTTATAAGCCGAATATACTCAACTTCCGACAAGTTTCTTAAAATATTGAGGTCTGACAAGTCCACTCTGCTATCAAACATATTACTCTGCACAAATTCTCTTACTTTGCCGAACAAAATGTCATAGCAACCGAACAGTCGCAGTTCCCGCATTATTGCTTGCGCAAAAAAGCCGACAACACTTTGATAATCGGGCTCAATATCGCCCGAAAGTATTGTTGTGTGGTGAGTTTTTTCATCAACGACATCCTTAAAAACAATTTCTCTCTTTTCCTCCTCGGAGAAAGTTTTTACCTTAACTTTTTTATTTCCAAATTTAGAAACATCCAATTCTGCAAGATTTTTATATTCTCTTTGAATCCTTGGGGACATCACCGGAATCTCAATATCAAGTTTCTCAATGTCCTTTTTCGGATTATCCTTATCAACTTCAATAACCATCGGAGCAATCGGTTTAGCCCCTGTTCCCATCGCTTTTTTCTCAAGAATAACGCCCTCTCCCTTGATTGACTCAACAAAGTCCATAAAAGCGGAAGTTCCAACGACACTCACATATTCTTCAACATCATCTCTACCAAAAAACATTCTGCGGAGCCCTCGTCCAAGAGTTTGTTCGGGAAGAATTTTTGAATCGGCGGCATAAGGACGCAATCCCACAATCGTTGTTACATTTTTTACATCCCAACCCTCCTTGAGCATCATCACAGAAATGATCACCTTAAACGGGCTTTCCCAACTATCAATTTCGTTTGCTTGTTTTCTAAGCAAATCCAATTCTTCTTTGCTTTTACCAGACACGTTTTCAGAAATTTCTCCGCTTTTATTCGTGTGAATGGTCAAAACCGCGCCTTTCAGATTTTTAAAACTTGTTTCAATATATTCCGCTACTTCATCGCAGTTTTTTGTATCGTCCGTCATTATGAAAAGAATGGATTTTTTACCCATCGGCTTCAGTACATCGTATGTTTTCTGCCATTCCTCAATGCCAAGATTTATATAATCCCTGTATTTTTCGCTAAATAGAGTGCTCTGATTTTCTTTCAGTTTCCCCCGGCTCGCCGCGTCTGGCACAACTGGATTTTTTACAACTCTCTGATGTATTGCTTCAACAAGCGGATAATCAGAAATTGTCTGCACAAAAATAGAGCCGTCATTCTTTTTTGGAGTAGCGGTTAGATCAATTTGCAAAGATAGTCCAGTTCCTTTCTGTTTCAATCTATTGTCTATGTCTGTGATAGATTTAACCCAAGCCGATTTGTCATCGTGCAAGTGATGAGCTTCATCGTTGATAACAATCAATTCATCAATGTCTCTCACAATCATACCGAGATCAACAGTAGAATCGCTTGTTTTCGTAACTGGCTTATCGCCCAAGAAATATCGCGAAGTGTCCTCATCTTCCGCGCTCGCGTCTCGTACATCACCCTCAAAAACTCTGTGGATATTGGTCAAAAATATATTTCCTGTGTCGGAGACATTGCGCAAATCATCCTGCAAATGCAAAGTCATTTGAAAATCATCCTGCCAGTTTTGTCCGCGATACCCATTGTCCGGCAAAACAGGATCGCTAAAAAAGATTTTTAACCCCTCAAAGTCATTTTTGATTCTTTCAAAAACAATGACATTCGGAGTTATCAAAAGAAAATTCTTTGCCAAATTAGAATCTTCCTCATATTTTTTATGAAAATACGCCCATGCGATTATTAAGCTCATCACCTTAGTCTTGCCTGCGCCTGTCGCCATCTTTATTACAAAGCGAAGCCATTCCTCGGTAAACATTTGCGGGCTTAGCACGCCAGTCGTGTTGTAACGAATGAGATCATATTTGTCCTTTACTTTTGCAACTTCATAGAGCCAAACGACTGTTTCCAGAGCTTCTCTTTGCGCAAAATAATATCTGAAATGAGAAGATGTTCCGTGCTGGTCATACAAAATATGTTCCTCTTTAAACCACCAATTTAGAAGTGATTTAGAAGTATCGCTTGCTCCCTCGTAGTTTTTGTCTCGCCATTCTTTCACTTTTTCCCGCAAACCAGCCACAAGAGGAGGGAGGAGTTTTTGTATAGCCCCTTTTTCCCGCAAATCTTCGTCAGCAGGAAACCACCGAATGTTCGGGTCAAGTATTTCGTATGGGTCCTTGGGAAAATCTTTGTGTAATGCCATAGTAAATAAAGTGTCTAAAAATGCTTATAGCGAGCGGCTGGCATGGTTATTTACTTTCGTCATTAGTAAATAAAGTATCATAATTTTACTACATACCCGCTACATTAATTAACCGCTTAAATAAAGGATTTTTTGCTGTTTTAGAGAAATACGTCATTTAATTACTACATGATTTAGGCCCAAATTGGAACATATTCCTTAGGTTTCTCCGATTCCTTAATCAATCTCCTCAATATAGTATCCCTGATAATCACTGAAGCAGCTGGATAATTTTTCTCACCTATGCCAAGTCGCTCTCTTAACGTCGAGTTAGTCATCCTAGAATTTTCAACATATTTCAAAACACAATGTTGGAAACACGCCCGAACTTTGTCGTCTGCAGTCATATCTTTTAATTCTTTGTGTGCATACAGGGTTATTTTCGTAAAATTATCAAACTTCTCAAAATTTGGAGCGGGTAATTGATACAAAGCCATATTTATTAGCGCTCTATCAATACCAGTTCCACTCTCCTCGCATACACCAATTTGCCTCATAAAAGAGGCCATGTCTTCATTGCGAGATCTTGGAGGATGATCAATAAATCTTTCCGTGTCAATCAATGGTTCCCCAGTATTTGTAATTTCAATGCGATCTTTAAATATTTCAATCATGGGACCAGCGCCAGATATAGACAAATCTTGGTGAATGAGCGCGTTTGCAACAAACTCACGAATCGCGACTTCAGGATACATTTTTACTTCTTTTCTTAAAGATTTAGAAATCTCTTCGTTCTGTGGCAGCTTATCATTTATATAATCGAGTAGATTTTCAAAAGAGATAGCATATCCGAAAGAGCCCTCCTGTTCCTTCAGTCGTTCGGCCCTATTATTCCCTTTGTAAATAATCACTCTTACGGATTTCCTTTTGACCGTAGGAAAATTCTTAAGCTCTTTTGCGAATAAGATAGCTCCTAGATTTGTGACGTCATAATTATTATCAAATATCTTTTTTACTAAACCATGCTGAACCATTTTCTCCACAAATTGTTGGGTTTCTGTTGGTAGTTCCTGTTTCGTAAGAGAGAAGTATTTTCCATAGTCCAATAATTCGAGTACTTGAGAAACTGTAAGATTTTCTTTGGCTATTCCTTTTTCGAAGCTTTTACGATTAATGTTTGTCCAAATTTTTCTTTCTTTTTCAGGATAATCCAAGAGCTTTGGAGTGGTTGAACCGACCCTTATATAAGCAACATCCTGAAATTTAGTAGGTTGATTTATTGCTGGCGGAACAATAATAAGCACAATCTGCTTACCCTCAAACCTTTTACTACATACCCTAAAATCAATTTTGGGAGTTAGATTCTTAGACAACCAGAATTCCAATGCCTCATTTCCTATCTTTTCATTATCGATAGAAAAGTGGGTGCCAATGATATTATGAGTTGAATCTTGAATACCAAAGACCAGATATCCGTATTTTTGATCGTGTAGGTTTGCTGAATTAGAAAGTGCCGACATCCTTTTCCCTATCTCTCCTTCGGTAAAATGATTTTCCTTAAATTCAACAGTTTCTGTCTCGGCAGGAAGAGCAGTTAAATCCTTGATCAATTTTTCAAAATCTTCTTGTTCCATAGTTATATTTTTACTTCAATTACTCTCGTCGTATCGTTCCCGAAAATATCCACGACCTTTATGGCGATTTTGTGCTTGCCTTTTGTAGCAACTTTGGGAGAAGTTTCTGTATTACTCCTTTTTCGCGCAGCAGGAAACCACCTCAATATAGGGTCAAGTATCACGTATGGGTCTTTTGGAAAATCTTTGTGTAATGGCATAAATTTATGTTTTGTCACTATCTATCTTTCTTTTTTGAGAAAACCACCAAAGACCTCTATGAAGAAAAAGAAAATAACTTTTAATCTTAGAAACCACGAATGGCGTACGTCCAGCGACATAGCGGAAATTTATCAATTGTTTTTTGTCTTCTTTAAATCCTAAAATGCCGTACCACCACAACTCTTCAATGAATGCCTCGATTTTCTTTCTACCTAATTTGCTGGTCTTTTCCCCTAGATATTGTCCAAGTTCTGTTCTTAATTCAGATGAGTTAAATCCATTCTTTCTACTTAAAATATCAATCAATCTATTAACATTTTCCTGATCAGCCTTAAATCCTAATAAACGACTAGCCAAAAAAAGTTCATCTCGTAACTCAGTAGTGAAATAATCAGAATACTCGATCTCAGCAGCTTCAATATTTTCATAAGTCACTCCGTGCTTCATGCTTAATCTTTCTCTCATTGCATAACAAAACATTAGGAAATCTCTGGGTCTATTAAAGGAAACTGCTACCATATATGCATAAAAGTTGGTGGCGTATCTATTGGTTTCAAACCCCTCAAGCGCTGATGCAAAAATTTCATCGGGAAATTGTCTACGAATAGCTTCTATTGGATCTTCTAGACTTTCATTCAAATTATCTGAATAAAATGGCAATCGCTTAATCAGAACACTGGCAAAACTTTCTTCTTTCCACTCAAGCATTAGCGAGTTACCCTTCAATTTATTAATATTTGAACCCTCCAAATATTCAAATAAATCTTCTCGAACAAGCGATATAAAACGAAGAGATTTTCCTGAATCAGCAAATTCTGAATTATATATTTCCAATTTTAAGAGCAAATCTTGAATTATAGATATTTCTTCTTTGATTGTTTTTTCGTCTGCTATATCTAAATAATCTGTTATGTCATCCAAAAAGATCAAGAAGTCTTTTCCTGATGGTAAGCTTTGTTTAAGAGCTTCTACTAATGAGGACGGGGTATTTGAAATTTCTGTCCTCGACGAACTTGTGCCGTCTTCAGTAGCTACCATACCACCAACTTTTGCAAACAAGGAAGAGAGCAATCCTTTGATTGTAAATCCTGTCTTATTATGTTTTTTGGTCTCAAAAAATGTCTCATAGTCAGACACATTCTGAAGACCATTGTTTGTTAAGAAATCTTTCCAATGAATTTCAGCAGACCCTGAAAAAATGCCTCTTTGGAGAAAATTCTGAACTACTTTTATAAGTGTAAAAAATAAAATAGAATTGACATGATCTTTCTTATTCTCCTCTAAACCGAGCGAAATACTTCTTACTGAGAGTCGAATTACAGCATCTAAACCAAAATCTTCATATTTATTTTCGACATACCGAGCAATAGCAGTTTTTCCTGAGCCCTTTCTACCAGACACGATCGAGAAACTTGAATTGATTAGTTGGTGTATAAAGCCTGCGTCATGAAAACATTCAATTAAATATTCGTCCTTTTCTGCCTCTCTTTGTTTTAAAATCTTAAATATACTCATATTTTTACTTCAATTACTTGCGTCGTATCATTCCCGAAAATGTCTACGACTTTTATAGCGATTTTGTAATTACCTTTTATGGCGACTTTCGGAGAAGTAACCAGATCAAGGTTTCTGTTCTTTTTGGTGCGGAAGCTCTGCCATTCGTTATCAAAAATATAGTCGCCAGTCCAAACTTCTTTTTCCTGTGCCTCTTCCATTACTTTGATGATTTCTTTTCTGCTTGAAAAATCAAAGTCCACCGCCCAATAGTCAATCCAATCGCTCCATTTTTTAGTCAAAACTTCCGGCAAATTCATCGTCCCATCCTTCCCCTTGGACACTTTAACCACTTGTCCGTTTTCCACTACGACTTTAGAACCGCCGGGGCGCAATGCCTCGGCTATTTCGCCCGAATCATCTTGATTATAAAAGACGGAAAAATCTGTAAGTTGAATTGTGATTTCTTTATCGCTTCCGCGACCTTTCACAAGGGGTTTCGCTTCAATAAACGCGACATCATAAAACTTTACCTGCCCCTTTTCTACCGCCTTTCTGTCAAAAACTTCTCTTGGAATTATTCTGAAGGCAATATCAATTCCTTCTCCCTTGTACTCTGTAAAATCAAGACCCATTTCATAATCAAAGCCGAGAACATCTACTTTGGTAATTCCTTTTTCCTTGCACTCTTTCACGATATCTTGCACAAATTTAGAAGAAACAGGGGTATTGATAGGTCCCACCGCCACAAGGCGATCTCTTTTCTTGCCGATGACATTCACAAAAGATCCTATCGGCTCGGCTTTGTACGCGGAGAGGATAAGTTTTATAAATTCTTTTTCTTTTCTTTCCGCTTGCTTGGCTTTTTCTTCCGCACGCAAATCATCATTTGTGGCAAGGAAGTTTTCTCTTTCATATCTGCCAACATTCAAAATTTCACAAGCTCTAAAATTTTTACCTTCATTTTTTAATTCTCTCTGCACTCCGATCATTCGCTTGCGCGTGGTGTGTATGCCAAATTTGCCTAAATCAGAGCCAATCCACTTTCTACCCAATTTTTCCGCCACCGCTAGAGTTGTCCCCGAACCACAGAAAAAGTCTGCTACAAGATCGCTATCATTTGAAGATGCTTTGATTATCTTTTCTATGAGTTCTTCGGGTTTTTGTGTTGGATAATCAGCTCTCTCAACAGCCATACTGTTTACACCCTTAATCGTTATTACGCTCGCGACAGGAACCCCTGGTGAATCTTTTAAATATTGTTTAGTTTTTTTATTTCCAAGTTCACGAATTCTGTATTTACCATTACCATCGTTATCATCATAAGTGAATTTTGCTGATAAATATTTATCAGAGTAATTATTATAAAGTTTATTAAAAATAAAATCAGGAGTTTTTGAATAATAAAGTATTGAATCGTGAGTATGAGCGTAATTGTTAGAAGATGCCTTAAACCCAAATGGTTCATCTCTATTCCAAATAATTTCTCGTCTAAAGTTATCTTTACCAAAAACTTCATCTAAAGCTAATTTCATATAGGCACTTACCCTCCAATCACAATGCACATAAATACTTCCGTCTTCAGCAAGCAAATCGTGCATCAGTTTAAGCCGCTCATAGATCATCGCGATAAAACTATCCGCGCCTTTGCCCCAAGTGTCGCGATAGGCGATTTCTTCTATAACTGACGGCTTTTTTGTAAAATTTTCTTCATCCTCTCCATCGCCAATTTTTATATCCATTGAAAAATCCGCGCCGACATCAAACGGCGGATCAATGTAAATCAATTTCAAACCACCCTGCGCTTCTATTTCTTTGCGGAGCGGTCCGTTTTTTAGAGAGGAGAGAATGAGCTTGTTGTCTCCCCAAATCAATTTGTTCGTCCATCCGGTTATTTGCCTACCGGAAGTGTCAAAAAGAGAATTTTGGTTGCCAAATTTTGCATCGCTTCTCGGTTCGTCTATCTGTTCAATAACTTGAAATGGCAAAACAACATTCGTCACCTCATTCGTCTTTCCATTCCAAAGAAGTTCAACCTCTCTATCGTCATCAAACAGCAAAAAGCGATATTTTTCCGGAAGCGGTTTCTCCGCTTCCAAGTATTTCACAATATCTCTTTTTTCGTTGTCCGTTAGTTTCATAACTATATTCTACTCCTTCTTAGTTTTGATGGCGACCTGTCCGCCGGCAGGCAAAAGTTTTTTGACCGTCTCTACCGCCTGCAAAAATTCGTCATAATTTTTGGTGAGTCTTTTTTTATTGAGCGTGTAGCCTTTGACGATGTGCTCGCGCAAGGTTTTAGTCGCCCATTTTCTGAAATCTATCGCCACCTTGGAATTTGTCCTATACCCAACGGCTAAAATAACATCCAAAGAGTAAAAAACCACTGACTTGTCTGAATTTGCAATATGCATTTTTTGCATATTGCTTTTTTTCTCAATCTCTCCGTCTTTGAAGATATTTTTGATGTGACGAGAAACAACGGATTGATCCACGCCATATAGATCAACAATCTGCGCCTGACTCGCCCAGATGGTTTCCTTGGAAAAATCGCCTTTTAAGGAAATCTCGCCGTTATTGCCTTGATAAATAATAATTTCCTTTTTCATAAATTTATTTGTGAATCACTTTATAGTCTTTCTCGTTTTTAGTTTTCGTGGCATTTTTCTTTGGCATAAATATTTATTCTGTTTTCGCGCTCTTGAGTGCATAATTTTCCCCGATTTTCCAAACCCCCTTCTCTCTAAAAGCGGGGATGTTCTGGCGGCGAGCGGCATTAGTAACAGCCGGCGCGGATTTGCCGTGCTTCTTGATATATTCAGAAAGCCAGATGATTTTTTCACCCTTAAGGTACGTTATGCGTTTGTGCAATGCTTCCGTTAAAGCCAGTGAGACAGCTTTCTCCATTGTCTTGGAATTTTTATCGTCTCGGTAATCACCAAAAGATTTGTAGTATTCTTTTTTCTCACGGTCCCGAATAATAATCATCGGTAAGCCGAGACGCTCTAGCTGGTAAGAGATCAAGACACGACCAATACGACCATTGCCATCGCAAAAAGGATGGATAGTTTCAAAATCCAAATGGAATTTAGCAATCTTATCCAAAAAATATGCAGACAGGTCGCTCGTGTATTCGGTGAGGGTGGCTTCAATCATTCGTTCAATATGTTCCGGGGCCGGAGCAACATGAGTGCCAACACGAACATACTCACCGGGCCCGCGAAAGCGTCCGGCGATCTTGTCGTCAATTCCTCCAATAAGCATTTGATGTAGGAACAATATGAGCTCTCGATTTACTTCCGTCTCTTTTGATTTATCACGGATGTAGCTAATGACTCGCGCAAGGTTTTTGGCCTCGTATACCTCACGCAAGGAAACATCCCGAGTAACTTCCATGTCCAAAAGAATCTTTTCAGTTTCCTTGAGAGTAAGGGTGGAGTTCTCAATAGCGTTAGAATTATAGACACTCTCGGGCACTTCCGCCTCATCAATCATGACCAAAAGCGAGTCCTTGCCTTTGCGGAGGACATCATATTCGGCCTTGAGAGCCTGAATCCGATCTTTGATTGGTTTGGTTATAGCCATAGGTTTGATTGATGCTTATAGGGTCATTATGGTCTATTTATCTTAAAAAGTCAATATTTAGTGAATGGAGGCCTGAAATAACTATCTGTTCACTAAAATATACACTTATTTGACCACGTCGGCGAGCTGACAGGAGAGAAAATAGACGAAAAAAGGTTTGCGAATATCTGATTCAGCCCGTAAATAAAGAGAAAAAAACAGAGCTTTTGGCTCTGCTCATCCAATTTGGCTCCGGTGACAGGATTCGAACCTGTGACCTGGGGATTAACAGTCCCTCGCTCTACCGCTGAGCTACACCGGAATATAACAAACCTTCAATAATGTGTTTTTTCTCTAAAAATCCTTTCGGGCTTTTCAGAAAAAATTCTCTCTGAAATGCAATGTGTTTATCGTCAAACTCCTCAAAATAAACTAGCTTAAACGGCCTCCGATATCTTGTTGATTTGTTCGCGCCTCTGTTGTGATAAGCTAATCTTTTTTGAAGGTCTGATGATGAACCAATATAAAAATTCTTGTCTTTCTCGCTCTGCAGTATATAAACAAAATATTTCATAGGTCCCTCGCTCTACCGCCCCCGAAGGGGACCCTTTGGGTTGAACTACACCGGAATATACGGGTATTGTATTTTACTAAAAAAGTAAAACGAATTGATTATACGCAAAGATAACCGTTTTGGCAACTTTACAGCTTGCTCCCCAGCATTTCCAGCGCCCTTGTTCCATAACACTTGAAACGCTCTGCGATGCCTGACTCTGCCAACAATTCTTCTTTGGTAAACCAGCGACACTCGTCACTTTTTTCGTGATTGTCAGGTTCCGCAACTCTGTCCGTATCGGTTGTAGCAAAATAAACAAGATCGATATGGCGATGTTCATCATTGATCTTGTGAATGTTCATAAATACCGGCGGGATCAATTCGCGAGACGTGTCGAAATTTTTCAGATTCGGAATTTCGGAGCGATCACCTCCAAAAAGCTTCACATCCAGACCGACCTCTTCCTTAACTTCACGCACGGCGGCATCTTCCGGTACTTCATCAAGTTCTATGTGTCCGCCGGGCGCCGCCCAAAATTTGTATTTGTCGTGGATCCTCAACAGTACCTTATTCCCATACACAATAAAAACAGATGCCGTAAAATCTATCTGCCCCGATCCGGTATGAATATGCGGCATATCCTCATTTTTAATAATCCTTCAGCTTTTTCAGATGCTTATGCTCGCGGATTTTTTCCAGCGCTTTAGCCTCTATCTGGCGGATGCGTTCGCGGGTAACTCCGAATTCGTTGCCGACTTCTTCCAAAGTATGCGTAACGCCGTCTTCCAATCCGAAGCGGATTTTCAAAATCTTCTGCTCGCGCGGAGTGAGCTCACTTAGAATGTCCGCGATGTGCGACTTCAATAATTTGCGCGAAGCGGACTGGTGCGGCATCACCGTTTCCGTATCTTCAATGAAATCTCCGAGTATGCTGTCGTCGTCGCTGTCACCCACCGAGGTTTCCAGCGAGACTGTTTCCTGCGAGATTTTCTGGATGTGACGAATTTTCTCCACTTCCAAATTCATTTCCGCGGCGATTTCTTCGGCCAACGGCTCGCGACCTAATTCCTGCACCAAACGACGCGTAATCTGGGCGTACTTGTTGATCGTTTCCACCATATGCACCGGAATGCGAATCGTGCGCGACTGATCAGCCAACGCGCGCGTAATGGCCTGGCGAATCCACCAAGTGGCGTAGGTAGAAAATTTGTAACCTTTGCGGTAATCAAATTTTTCCACGGCGCGAAACAATCCGATATTACCCTCTTGAATCAGATCCAGCAACGAAAGATTGTGCGAACGGCCGACGTATTTCTTGGCGATAGACACTACGAGACGCAGATTGGCTTCCGTCAGCCGCTGTTTGGCAGCCGCATCGCCTTTCTCAATGGCCTTGGCCAAACGCACTTCGTCTTCGCCGGAAAGCAATGCCACGCGTCCAATTTCTTTCAAGTACATTTGCACCGAATCGGACGATCCCTCTTCGCCCACATCCATTATTTTATCTTTGGTTTTGGTTTTGGGCACAGACTTGCCCTTATCTTGGGCTTTGCCTTTTTTATCATTTTTTTTCTCCGCTTTGGCGGTTTCTCGTCTCAACATCTCATCCGATCCCATTACGCGGATGCCGTAATTTTCCAGATATTCATAAAGATTCTCCAGATGGTCCAAGTTTTGTTCAATGTCCGGCAAGATATGAATAATTTCGTCTTCTGTCACAAAACCGCGCTGACGGCCGCGCGTAATCAATTCCGTCAAGGCATCCTGTTCTTCCAGAATACGTTCCTTTTTCAACGAGACTTTCTTTTTAGGCTGCGTTTTTGGTTTTTTCTTAACCTTAACCATCTGTCTTTTTTTGACAGTCAAACGCTTTGCCGTTTTTTTGACGGGTTTCTTGCGGATAATTTTTTTAGAAGCTTTTTTGGCGGGTTTCTTGGTTTTCTTGATCGCCTTTTTTGCCTTTTTTATTTTCTTGCGCATAAGCATATCTTATCTTAACAACTTTCTCATAATTTGTCTAAAGAAATTTTGGTAAACTGCGCCGTAAGATTTTTTTCTAACTCTTTGTCTTGTTTCTCTCGCGCCGCTTTAATAGCCAGTTCCAGCGCAAGCAATTTTTCACGCTTGGTAATTTCCGCTTTCAAGTTTTCCGCGTACCCCTGTGTAACTTTCAACATCTTGTCCGTCAGATCTTCCCCTGTCAAACCAATAAAATCCGGCGCCTGTAATGTTTTAAATATCATCCGTGTGGCAGAACTCTTCAAGGCGACATCCTCAATCAGCGACAACGGATCACGTCCGTCACTTTGAAACAAAAAGAAAAACAACGGATGCTTTTCCAGAAATGCCAGCGTTTCAGCATCATCGGTCAAAGTATTCAGTAACGCCTTTTTCACTTTCTGGTCGGCATACATCAACCCGATAATTTCTTCGCGCAACATTTCAGACCGCTTGCCAAAAGAAACCGGCTTACGCATATCATCCGGTCCGCCGGATTCAGACGTGGCATAACGCTCTTTTTGTTCCCGCGCCGCAAACGCCGCGTTGACCGCGGCCGCCACCAGTTTTTCTTCCGTTTGAATTTCCCGCGCCAGTTCCTTGATCCAATGCGCCCGCTCTATGGGATTGGCCACAAACATCATCAACTCCGCGTATTCATCCACGATACCGCGCTTGCCATCTGACGTTTTGCGATCATATTTCGCCAAACTCGCCTGAAGAAAATACTGGAGCGCCGGCACGGAATGCGCCGGCACCGAACGCAATTTTTCTCCGCTTTCTCTGCCCATATCCGCCGCGTCTTTGCCAAACGGCAGAGCCACTACCGAGACCATCAATTCTTTTTCCAAAGCCAGTTGCGCGCTCTTGCGGCTGGCTTTTTGTCCGGCTTCATCCATATCAAAAAACAAAATTATTTTCTTGCCGTAACGTTTCAGAATCGCGAGTTGTTCGGGCGTAAGCGCCGTACCGGAAATCGCTACCGTATTCTTCACGTCAGCTTGGTGCATGGCGATCACGTCCATATTGCCCTCCACCACCACCGTCTCGCCCACCTGTTTCATTGCCTGCTTTGCCTGAAACAATCCGTAAAGCGCGCGGCTCTTGTGATACGCGGGCGTTTCGGGAGTGTTGACATATTTTGCCTGTGTTTCATCACCGCCGGGCGCCACGCGCGCCGAGTAACCGATAACCCGTCCGAGAATATCCAAAATGGGAAACATAATCCGGTCGCGAAAACGATCGTAATACTTTGTATTCTGTATACTATTTGATGCGTCACGTATCGCTTCGGAAGATTTCTTGATAATCAATCCGGCTTGCTCTATTTCTTCCGCCCGAAATCCGCGCGCCGTGAGAAAATCCCATATATGCCTCCAGCCGTCCGGCGCGTAACCCAAACGAAATTTTTTGATACTCTCTTCCGATAAACCGCGCTCCTGCAAATACGGCAGTATTTTTTCTTTGCCTAATCCTTCCCAAAGTTGCTTTTCATAAAATTTCGTCGCCAGCTCCAAAATATCATAAATGCGATCTTTGCTTTCCTTGTTTTTTTCCGCGCCCTTGTAAACCGGCAGTTCCACTCCCGCCCGTCCGGCCAGCATTTTGAGCGCCTCGCGGAATTCTAATCCCTCTATTTCCATCACAAACGCGAACACATCGCCTCCTTTGCCGCAACCGAAACAGTGCCACATATTCCGTTCTTCATTCACCATAAAAGACGGCGTGCGCTCCTGATGGAACGGACAACAAGCTTTCCAGTGCGCGCCCGCTTTCTCCAGTTTCACATATGAACTGATAAACTCAACTATATTGAGCCGCGCTTTGATTTCTTCTATGGTTGCGTCTGACATAAATAGTATTCTTCTTTCACAATAGCTCTAAACAACCACAAAAAGCAAACTCTCCCGGAGTTATGCCTACGGGAGAATAAATACTTGCACATTTTGTTCCATTCAAATCCGCACGCCGGAGTATTCCCGCAAAGTTTTGAGCGTAGCCTGTACCGTCGGGTTTTCAGTGTGTTCCAAATGAACATTGGGAAATTCTTGAAAAATCTTGGTAATGACTTCATCGGCCCAAGAAGGAGTCATTACCTTCACGTCTGAAAAATCTATTGCCACTTCCTCATTTTTTTCCACATCTTTGGTAATATACGCGGACAATGCCAAATACGCCTCCCGCCCGGCTGGGCGAGAAATCAGCATATCGCCAAATTTTTTCAATTCTATACGCATAAAGTGTGTCTGATTTTGATTACGCTTCCAAAATAGCCATAATTCCTCTGGTTTCTTCTTTTGATTCCGAAATCACCATATCATGATTCACCTCAATCTTTGCGCGTCCGGAAAAAAAAGTCAATTTCATTTTGTTTGCCTGAACCATATTTCTGACAAATTTCAAGCCATTGCCACGATTTTCCGGCGCGCGACCTGAAATTTTTTCAGTAAAGGCTACGTTAAGAGCCTCACCATCAGATTGAAGTTCCGGCTTCACTCTGCGCAAAGTATTCCAGACACCTTGTCCGCGATCAGCCAGCACAACACTTATTTTACCAGCATCGGATACATCAAAAGAGAAAAAAATTCCCGGCACATCCGGCCAATTTCCCAAGTTATGGTCAAAAGAATTATTGCCGATTTCTCCGATAATAGCCACTAGTATATACGCAACTGATTCTTCTATTTTCGCCTGCTGAAAAAGATTTTTCGTCATTCTTTCCAATCTCACTTGAAAAACATCTCGGGTTTCGCAATACCACTCGAAAGAAAAATCTACCGCGCCATTTTTAGAATCAAGCCATAATCTTGCGCTTCTTTCCACATCTTGAAACATATATTTTTTCTGAAAAATCACCTGGGTTTCTACTTGGAGACACGATTTCCAATTAAGTTTACGCCTCTACTGTTTGTTGCCCACGATGATAAGGATATCGGCGTCTGGTGGCGCTGTTTCACCGGCAGGAAGCGACGCGACAACGCCTCCGAGTGATGCGGCTATTTGGCCAGAGACATCCGTATTATTGCCGCTAAGATCAACGATCGTTGTCCCCGTATAATCATTTTTGACAGCTTTTTCTTTAGATACTACAGCGACATTGGAAAATGAAGGTTTCAATCGTGCTTCAACGGTATTCGTCACTCCAATGGTCGTGGAGCCGTTGAGAAGCGCCACGCGAATGATGACCGGCGCCGCTGGCTCAGGCTGGGCTGACGTCTCTGGAGCTGATTGGGGTTCTGCCGCTGAACTGGCGGACGTGTCATTTTGAACAGTTTGAGGTGTATTCACATTGACAGTCGTTACGTCAATGATTTTTTGCGTACTGGGACGATAGAGAACAGCGCGGCCACTCTGGCTGTAAATAAGCACTTTATCGCCGTTTTCGGCTTTCTGAAAAAACGGTTGGTCCGCCAGTTTGTCTTTGTCTGACACAGTCGCCAGAGTCGGTGTTTCTCCTTGCGGCAACTCCATAATGTGCGAAATCTGACTGACTACGGAGGCCAGCTCGTCCGCCGGAGCAAGTATTTTCTGCGAGAGCTTTTTATTTTCATTGTAGAAATATCCTGCCGCGCCCAAAGAGCCCAATACCATAGACGCGAACATCATTACGATCAGCACAATTTTCCACTGCCGCGATCGCTTGCTCGGCACAGACGCGCCCGCATGTACACTGCTCGCCGAGACCGCCTCACTGGTTGGTTTTTTTCTCAATGAAAACATAGACTTTGTTTTAATAATATTTTTCTTGAGTTTTTACTTATTTGTGTAGTATATCATAATTCATAAGACGAATCGGTAAAGACCATTGAAACATACATTGCTACGAAACGCTTCCAAGAAAAATATCAGTACTGTTCGTCTATTTTATCGTAGATAAAACGAGAAATGTCCACTATGGATTTCTTCAACACCTGAGTATCAGAACCGCGCGTCATAATGCAGGCCAGATACGGGTGGTTCGGGAAATAGACAATGCCGCAATCGTGAAGCTGACGTTCGACATTTCCAGTTCCAGCTTCGCCGAATTTGTGCGCGACAGAAACGCCAGTCGCCACACCAGCCAGTAGCGCATCATTGTAATCCGTGGATGCCAACAGTGCCAATGCCTTTTCCGAACTCTCACGGGAGAGATACGAGCTGTTGAACAAGATGCGGAAAAATCCAGCGTATTCCTTGACAGTCAACTTGGCATCCGGATTGACCAAAACATCTTCTCCTACTCCGAGCATCGCAAACAGATTCTGCACCCTGGCGATCGGCAAACGACTCGTGAGCAACCCGAGTGCCTGATTATCAGAAAACACGATCATCCGACGGATCAGTTC
>JAHFON010000013.1 GCA_023261695.1 Candidatus Moraniibacteriota bacterium | reverse complement strand
TATGTTTGTCGCTAATTGGGATGTAGATGTTGCGCAGTCGGAGAGAGGAGTAGCTTTTTTAAAAAACACGATTGTCAGAATGCTTTTTGGCGCGAATGTTTTTTTAATTCTCGCCAGTTTTGGAATTCTGGGCTATTTTGTGCGTCCCACAAACGGTTTGTTTGTCATCCATTATAATGTGTATTTCGGCGTGGAAATTGAAGGGGTATGGTGGCAGATATTTATTTTGCCGCTGGCTGGCGTTTTCTTTTTACTTTGTCACTTTTTTTTGGCGTGGCGTTTTTACGAATTACGCGAGAGGATTGCCGCGTATCTGATGCTTTTTGGTTCTTGTTTGATAAGTATCGGCATATTGATTGCGAATATCGGCATAGCCTTTATCAATTATTGATAAAACTTGCGCTTTGCGTTCAAACACGCAAGTCCTAAAAACCAGATATGTGGATTGAGCTTTTTTTAGCCCCGGTTCTTATCGCCTTTTCTCTAACGGCGGGGCTGATCCTTTTTTTTCTTCTCACGCCGCTTTTTAAGCGCGCCATCTGGAGGTTTGGCGAACGCCATAGCCGCAAAGAAACGATTTCTCGTTTGGGCGGGGCGGCGATGTTGCTGGCTTTCGCTTTCACTTTGTTTTTTGACGTACACCTTGTTGTCACGCGGGAATTTTATGGTTTGCTCTTGGGAACATTTTTCATTTTTGTTTTCGGTTTATGGGATGATTTAAAAGAGCTCGGATGGAAAATACAAGTTTTTTTTCAAGCGGCGCTCTCGGCGCTGATTTTCATTTTCGGTATGCGGATTATTTCACTGACCAGCCCTTTCGGCGGAGTATGGGTTTTTCCGTACAGCGATTTTGTATTGCCGGGATTTCTTATCCTTTTTGTCTGGGTTTTTCTCGTGATGAACGCTATGAATTGGCTGGACGGAGTGGACGGAGTTTGCGGAGGAGTTTCGCTGATCACCCTGATCACTATTTTTCTTTTGAGTTTGAAACCGGAAGTTTATCAGCCGCCTATTGCCATCGTATCTGTTATCGGTATCGGCGTGACTTTAGGCTTTCTGGTTTTTAATATATATCCGGCGCGTATTTTAGCCGGAACGTCCGGATCAATGTTTTTGGGTTTTCTCATCGCGGTGCTGGCGATTGTGGCTGGCACCAAAATTGCCACGGCGCTTTTGGTGTTATCTTTACCTATCGCGGATGCCGTGTTTGTCGTTTGGCGACGTTTGCGAGACGGCGTGCCGATAGTTCAGCCCGATAACAGGCACCTGCATTACAGGTTGATGGAGTTGGGTTGGTCAGAGCGCCGCGTTGCTTGGTTTTTCTTTGGTGTCACTGCCGTTATAGCTTTGATTGCTTTGCAGACGCGGGCGTTGGGTAAGGCCACTGTGTTGTTTTTGACACTGGGTATAATTTTTTTGTTGCTCTTTGTCGTGGAGCGGCAGACGCGCGCTAAAGAAACGAAGAAAATCTAGAATCAAAGAACCTGTTTGCCATTATGAATAAAAATAATTTATTTTGGAGTTGTATGGCGGCAGGCACGTTGCTTTTGTTGTTTACGGGAGTTTGGCTTTTAGGTATCAAAAAATCTGCCGATAATTTTTCTCCGCGCGCGGCGCGTATCGGAGCAAGAACTTATGTTTTGGAAAAGGCCAGGTCAGATGCCGAACGAAAAAAGGGATTAAGCAAACGAGAGAGCTTGTGTGGAGAATGCGGGATGCTTTTTGTGTTTGAGCAACCCGGTCAGTACGCGTTTTGGATGAAAGATATGCTTTTTCCTTTGGATATTATTTGGCTTTTGGGTGGCAGAGTGGTTTTTGTCGCTCACGGTGTCGCTCCCGATTTTTCGGGCGTTATTGAACCGGGAGTTTTGGCGGATCAAGTGATTGAAATTAACACGGGCGAAGCGGATGGACTCAAACTTGGGGAGATGGTGGAATTCTTACGCTAATTTTTATTGTCATCTGTAAAAAATCACAAAGCCCCGCGGTTGCGGGGCTTTGTATAATTTTCTAGAAAAAGAACTGTTTTACGATTTTTCAATTAGCGATAAGCGCTGACCCGGGCAGAATATTTCTTCAAATTCTGCAATTGCTTGTCATTCAGTGTTTTGGATTTCTCAATACCTTGCTTGACGAGTTCTTTGGAGAATTCAATTGATGTCTTGGTCGTGACGTGCCCTCGGAAACCGACATTCTTGCGGAGGTAGTCTTCTATGTAGATCTTGTGTTCGGCTGTCAGGGACGAATCCGCATTCTTTTCAAGATAGTGAGCGAGAGCGCGGCGTGCCAGATGAGTGGAACCGTTTCCGCGTTCAGCTTTTTCAATGAACGAAGTGGCGGTTTCTTGACTGAGTTCTTCAGTTACGACGACGCCTTTCATTTCAGTTTTCGCGGTGCTTGGAGACGTTGCTTCTTTAGGGGTGGCTGTTTCTTTTTCGCCGCCCTTTGTTTCCAGAAGCGTGCCCGCGCTTTCATCGCTGATATTATTCTGCGTGCGTTGGGAATACGAATAAACGCCCAAAGCGATCGCGGCTACAATGAACACGCTGACGATGATACGGAGATTTTCTTGGATCCAAGTCTTTGTTTGGTTGATGGAAGATTCTTCAAAAACAGGTTCTGGTTGTTCCATAGTGTTCACCTCTCTTTCTAGTTTATGATTAACTTTTGAAAGGACTGCTTGCGTTGAAGCCTGCGCGACGGATCATATCTGGCTATCTTTTGCGCCATTTGCGAAACCATATAGACCGCCTCTTTTTTCATACTACGTCTTTGAAAAATGGCTGTCAACTGGACAAGATGCCTTATATTTGGCGTGATAAAGGGAATTTTTTGTGAAAAATATCAAAAAATGCGATACAAATATTTCGCTTCATAGAATAACGCATTTTTTTTCAGAAGAATTTTTTGCGCGCGATGCTTTACTGATTTTATACTCGTAGATTTTTTTGCATTCACGGCGTTTGATATTTTTTTATTTCACAATTTTTTTGTTTACACTTTTTACTTATCAGCTCTTGACACGATTTTTATTTCTATGTTTTTTTTGAAAAAAATAGTATAATAAAAGCGTACAGAAATTTTTCTGTATCACGCGCGAAAAAATATTTGTCGTGTGAAACAAAAAAAACAAACCGCCACTTTTTTCTTATTCGCATAAACTGATGCGGCACCAGAAATGAGAAGCGGTATTAGAAGGAGGTGAACAATATGGCAACCAAGAAAAAAGCAGCAAAGAAAACTACAAAAAAGAAAACTACAAAAAAGGTGGCTCGCAAGACGACCAAAAAACGAAAGTAGTTTTTCCTTTTTTAGATCTTTCTGTTCTAAAGCAAAAAGTCCCGCAAATTATCGGGGCTTTTTGTTTTAAGACAAGGTTGTGCGTATTTCGAATACTCGTTCTTTGCCCGCCAGATCTTTTTTTGTCACTACGCGTGCGTCAGGAAAAAGGGTGGCAATATATTTTTTCAGTGAGAATTTTTGTTCCGGGCTGATTTCCAAAAACAGCGTTACTTGCGGCAGATGGGGAATGTCTTTTAGGCTTTTGAGCAGACGATAGTAATGTGCCAGACCATTTTGCTTGCTCACAAGCGCGTCCTTCGGTTCAAAATCTCTCACATCTTTCGCGGTTTTGGCGTATATAGTATGAGAGAGATAGGGGAGATTAGCCAAGATGATGGTTTTTAGTTTTTGGTTCTCAGTTTTTAGTTTTTGGGTAAATGGTTTTAACAAGTTTCCTTTAAGGAATTTTATTTTTTTGTCCACTTTATGTTTTTTAGCGTTGTATCTCGCAATTTTCAATGCTAAAGAAAAATTATCAATGCCGTAAAATTCAAACTTATCAAACTTCGCGTGATTATTTTTCAATGTTTTAACGACGGAAATAATGATATTTCCACTGCCCGTCCCGACATCTATCACGGATATTTTTTTACGGCTCCCATTTTTCATTTTAAGCTTTTTGATTTCTTCGAGCGCCAAATCAACGAGCATCTCGGTTTCTGGGCGCGGAATGAGTGTGTTTTGAGTAACCGTAAAGTCTATGCCGTAAAATTCTTTATGTCCTAAAATAAAAGCGACCGGTTCGCGTTCGACTCGCCGAGAGAAAAAACTTCTGGCGCGTTCTTCATGTTTGGAGTTTATGGAGTATTCCGGATGCGAGAGAATGAATACTTTATCTTTCTCTAACGCATAAGATAGGAGAATGAAAAAATCTTCTGGCGCGATACGTTGGTCGCCGTAAGCGAGAAATTCTCGTTGTAATTCGGCGATGGTCATTGGCTGTTTTGTGATTGTTTTTCCAATTTACGGCGCATATCCTCTTCTTCGAGCGCGCTGATGATTTGTTCAAAATTACCGTTCAAGATTTGCGGGATATTGCTCCAGGACATTTTGATGCGGTGATCGGTCACACGATCCTGTGGAAAATTGTATGTGCGGATCTTTTCACTGCGATCGCCGGTGCCGATCTGACTCTTGCGCGCGTCACCGAGTTCTTTGGCGCGTTTTTCTTCTTCCAATTGATAGAGGCGGGAACGCAAAACTTTGAGCGCCTTATCTTTGTTTTTGATTTGCGATTTTTCATCCTGACAACTGACGACCAAGCCGCTGGGCAGATGAGTGATGCGCACCGCGCTGTAAGTCGTGTTGACGGATTGCCCACCCGGACCTGAAGAACAAAACGTGTCTATGCGGAGATCGCTCGGATTGATAGTCACTTCCACATCTTCAACTTGCGGCAAAACAACAACCGTGGCGGTGGAGGTATGAACACGTCCCATCTTTTCCGTTTCTGGGACGCGTTACACCCGGTGAACTCCGGACTCATACTTCATTTTTTGATATACCGGCATATGACCGCGGCCGCGATTGATTTCAAAGACTACTTCCTTGAAGCCGCCTACTTCGGTTTGATTGGAATGGAGCGTCTGGATGTGCCAGTTTTGTTTTTCGGCCAAGCGGGAATACATCCGAAAAAGTTCCGCCGCGAACAAACTGGATTCATCGCCACCGGCGCCGCCGCGAATTTCCACGATGACATCTTTGTCGTCATTGGGGTCTCTAGGCAGAAGTAATTGTTTCAGCGCGTTTTCTAAAACTTTTTTCTCTTCTGCCATTTGGATATTTTCTTCCATAGCCAGAGATTTCAGTTCCGGATCGGAGTCGGTGGCGCGGGTAAGTTCGGCATTGTCGCGCATATTTTTTTCAATGGCGGATAAATGCTCCACGCGCTCCAGAATGATATTGAGCTCGTTTTTTCTCTTGCCTAAAGAAGCGAGTTTTTTGGGATCGCGCAGAGTTTCAGAATCGCTCAAAAGTTGAGCGACTTCCTGATGTTCGCGTCTGATTTTTTCAATAAGTTCTTGCATAAAAATAAAAAGTTTAATAAAAAGCCAGATACGTCGGACGACGGCTGGCCAGCGCAAGCGTTAAAGTTTCTTAATGTTATTTGCCAGTAATCTTTTTCTTTTCCGATTTTACCTTTTTGTCGGCAGTTTTTGTCTTGGCCGGTTTGAGCTTAGAGATTTTTTTGGCCTCGGACTTTTCGGAAAGTTTCTTGAAACGATCCACGCGACCCGTTACATCAATAAATTTTTTCTTGCCGGTATAAAACGGATGGCACTGCGAACATATTTCCGTGCGCATTTTTTCAGTTGTGGAACCGGTTTCAAAAACCGCGCCGCAAGAGCAGGTAATGGTAGCTTCTGGGAAATAGGTTGGATGGATGCCTGATTTCATAGACATTATATTACAAAAACAACGTAAAAAAAGTTTAGCATACGCATCGGAAATTGACAAGGTTCAGCGGCTTTGGTAGACTGATACTCGTATTTTGCTTTACGTCTGGCAACTCTTTTAATTATTCTGGCGCGTAATTTATCGCCGAATTGAAATAGCTTCAGAACGCAAAGCAAAGACAGAAAATCCGGCATACTTTTTCTATGAGCCTGTTCCTTGGCCTGGCCTAAAGCAGAGCTTTCAGGGCTTGTGTAGGAGAAAGTAGGTGGTCTGTTGGCCATACCTCAAGCGTCTGTGCCGATGGATAATTTATAAGGAAGAATATTTATGTCAGAAGCAACTGCGGCGACAGTCGATGTGGAAGTTTTGAAAAAAACGGCAAAGAAAGAAACGGGCGGAGATTATTTCGCCTCGTTTGATTTCGCGAAGTTTGATGTGAATCTGGAGGGTCTGCTCAGGGCGGGCGTGCATTTCGGACACTTGAAATCTCGTCGCCATCCGAAGATGGATCAATATATCTATACGACGCGCAAGAATATCAACATCTTCAATTTGGAGAATACGGCGGAGAAACTTTCCGCAGCCGCGAAGTTTTTGGCTGATGTCGCGAAAAGCGGCCAGCCGGTTCTTTTTGTCGGTATGAAGAAGCAGACACAGGATACGATAAAATCTCTGGCTTTGCGTTTGGGCGAGGCCTATGTGATTGATCGCTGGCTGGGCGGCACACTTACTAATTTTTCATGCATTAGTTCCCGTGCCCGCTATCTCAATGAAACGGACGATAATATTAAGAAAGGCGAGTTTAAGAAATACACGAAATTTGAACAAGCCAAAAAGGGTGAAGAGGCGGAAAAGCTGGAGAAAAATGTCGGTGGCATCAGATATATGAAACAACTGCCCGGCGCGGTTGTGATCGCGGACATCAAGGAAGCGGTATTGGTTGTTCGTGAAGCGAAAAAAATGCGTATTCCGGTTGTAGGTATTACGGATTCTGATACGGATCCGAGTCTGGTGGACTATCCTATTCCCGGCAATGATGACGCGGTTTCTTCATTGCGTTTTATTTTGAGTTGTTTGGGGAAGGCCGTACTCACGACTAAAGAAACCGCCGGTAAAAAACCCGCTGAAAATTCATAAAAAAGAAACACATTTTCAATATGGGTTCAATGGAACAAATCAGGGCTCTTCGGGAAAAAACCGGCGCTGGTGTCGTGGATGTGAAAAAAGCCATTGACGAAGCGGGCGGAGACGAAATCAAGGCCATTGAAATTTTGCGCAAGCGGGGACAGGATAAAGCCTTAAAAAAAAGCGCCCGTGAGGCGTCCGAAGGTATCGTGATAGCGTACGTGCATTCCAATAATAAGGTTGGAGCGCTGGTGAAACTTTTGTGTGAGACTGATTTTGTGGCCCGCAATGAAGAATTTCGCGAATTGGGACGGGACATTGCTATGCATATTGCCGCTCTGGCGCCTTTGTGTATTAAGTCTGAAGAAGTGCCAAACTCTTTGTTGGATACGGAGCGGGCTATCTGGCGCGAACAGCTTGTCTCTGAAGGTAAACCATCGGAAATGATAGACAAAATTTTGCTGGGGAAGGAAGAAAAATTCCGCCGCGAAAACGCTCTTCTTACGCAGTCCTTTGTCAAAGATCCCGGCAAAACCATCGGCGATCTGATTACGGAAAAGATTCATAAGATGGGAGAGAATATTCAGGTAGGGGATTTCGCGCGTTACGAAATGTAAATTTATGTGGTATCTTATTGTCCCGCCAATTATTGTGGTAGCCAGTTTGGCGTTCGTGCTGTGGTATCTGTCCCGCAAAGGAGCTGATCCGCTTGTGGCCGAAGAAGTTTCACGATTGCAAGAAAAAACGGCGAGCCCGGTGTCTTTTCCGCGCATTAAAACTTTTTTTCTGCGCCTCTTGGAAAAAATGGCGTATCGTTTCAAAGTAATGTTGTTGCGTATGCATAACACGTTACATAACGTGACGCATTCTCTCAAAGAAAGCCAGCGCCGTTTTCAAGTCAAGCTTCCAATGTCAGCGCCATTAAAACGTTCTCTGAAACAGTCAGTTATTTCTGAAACGGAGCAGGACGTCAAACGCGTGGGCGGGGTGCGCGGTTTTTGGAAAAAACGTCAAGAAAACCCAGGAAAAGTTGGGGAGGAAACAGTAATTTTTTCTCAAACCCAAAATGAATCTGCAATAGACGAATTGCCTCACCAAGGCTCCGCGGCGATTGTTCAAACGAATGCGTCCCTAGAATCACCGCCAGTTTCACGTCCGATGGTGAGCGCGGCGGCAACTCATCCGGATGATGAACGCGCGAGAGCGCGCGAGAGCAACCCACGTGAGACGGAGCTGATTGCGCGCATTTCCGCTAACCCGAAAGATTTTGAGGCCTATGAAGCGTTGGGTGATTATTATTTGGAAATCGGTAACCTTCAAGATGCCAAGCAGTGTTATCGTCAGGTTTTGAAGCTTTCTCCGGCCCAGCGTGTGGCAAAAATCAAGATTCGCCGTTTGGAAAAAGCTCTCTCTCAAAGAATGGAGTAAATTCACGGAAAGTTGTATAGTTCAGTGGGTCGGAGTCCCGTCCCTTTGCGTCTGGATGGTTGAAATTGATATAGAAATATTTTGTCTATCCGCGTGACATGCCACCCTAGCTCAATGGTAGAGCAACTGTTTTGTAAACAGTAGGTTATCAGTTCAAATCTGATGGGTGGCTCAAGCGTGTCGGATGGGTAAATTGTGGGTCGCGAATTTTCAAATTTCGCTTCAGGCCGGCGGCGCGAAGGGGCGGGATAAATCAAAATGGGTAGGTGGCGGAGTGGTCAAACGCACCTGACTGTAAATCAGGCGACTTCGGTCTTCGGGGGTTCGAATCCCTCCCTGCCCACAAAACAAAACTAGGCATTTTTGTAGTGCCTAGTTTGGTTTTATAGAGGTAAGAGGGGATTCGAAGGGTACATTCAAAACGCAAACTGCTTTGCGTTTTGAATGACACGGGCTCTGAAGGAGGAGCGGAGTCTCCGACGTAGCGACGGGTGAAGAGGAATCCCTCCCTGCCCACTGGACAAATTAGTAAAAATATGTATAACTAAGTGTAAAGTACTGTGTTATTTTACAACTGATGAAACGTTAACGAACGCTCTGCGGCTACGGCATAATGCCGCGGAAAGGAGGGTTACGGTGCAAGATAAAGAAGTTGTTTTTATGACGCTTGATGATAAGGGCGTTTTTGTCTCCGCTCCAGTCCCAACGGAGCCTCTGGCTGTGAGCAACGATTTTTTTATAGGTTGCTTCTGGGGCATAGTCTTGGTGACTCCTTTTTGGGTGACGGTCGCTCACCTGATCTGGTATTTTTTCTTCTAGTTTTTTTCTAGCTTATGATATGGCTAGGAAAGGAGGTGAAAGAGTATATGTTTGAAGTAAAGTTTGAGTGCCTTGACTGCGGCTGCTATTTTAATTCGCCCGCAGTGGAGCATAGGCATAGCCTATGTCCAAAATGCAGTTCGACACAATTTCGGCCGCTGGGCGCGGAAGAGAGAAAGGGGGTGAACGAGACCCTTAACAAGGGTTTTATAGCGGCGACATTCGCCCAATAAAGATAGCAGTGATGGCCCGTCGGGGAACTTCCGACGGGCTGTTTTTTTATTGGATATTGAAATGAGTTGAAATTGTGGCGGGAGGCAGTAAGAAGTTTGCCGTAATAAAGAATCTCGCTTATAATAATGAATGTGGTAAGGAAAAATTTATGATTTTGTCTCGCGGAAACAAGCAGTTGTTTGTCGCATTGGTGTATTTCACACTCACGGTTCTTTTAAGTGTCGGAGTGTACTTTGCTTTCATAAAACCGCCGGAGACTTGTTTTGACAACAAACAAAATCAAAACGAACAGGCTATTGATTGCGGCGGCGTGTGCCAAGCGGTATGCGAGGAGCATGTGGCGGGCGCTGATCTGGAGTTGAAAGAAGTGGCGTTTGTCCCCGGCGGCAACGGACAATATGACGTTTTGACAAAGTTACACAATCCCAATGATGAAATTGGAGCCACTTCTTTTGCGTACACTGTTGACTTGAAAGACGGTTCCGGGGCAGTGTTGGCTTCACATTCCGGCACAAGCTATATTTTGCCGCAGGAAAATAAATATATTTTTGAACTCAATCTGGCGACTTCATCTTTGCCAACATCCGCGGTTTTTAGAATCAGTGAAGTGAAGTGGGCGCGTTTCTCCGGCTATCAGGAAAAACCGTCCATCAGTATTTATAAAAAAAGTTACGAAAATATTTCTTCCGGAGCCGGTTTTAGCAAAGCCTTTGGATTAGTGGTCAACGACAGTCCTTATGATTTTCGGTCTATTTTTGTGAAAGTTATTTTGCGGGACGCGAATGATAAACCTCTGGCTCTCAACGCGACGGAGATGCGTACGGTGAAGTCCAAAGAAGAGCGGGATTTTTCTTTAGTGTGGCCAAGCGCGTTTCCCGGAACAGTAGAAAAAATGGAGATGGAAGTGGATGCGGATGTTTATCATTCGGATAATTTTGTGCGCCAATATATGCCTGGAGGTAAATTTCAGGAATTTGTTCCATCCCCCGGCTATTAATAATTTAGGAGTTGTCCATTAACTATCTTTTCGTGTTGCGAACATTTTTCAAATTGGATTGGGCGCTGATTGCGGCAACCCTGCTTCTTTTGGGTGTAGGCTTGCTCGCCCTCTATAGTCTTTCAGCGTCAGGAAACGCTAATTATTTCTTGAAGCAATTAATTTTTTCCCTGTTGGGATTGAGCGTGATGTTTTTTGTGGCCTTTTCAGATTATCGGCACATAGAGAAATACAGCACGGCTTTGTATTTCATAACACTGACGGTTTTAGTTGGCGTGTTGATTTTAGGCACTACGATACACGGTACGGTTGGCTGGATTTCTTTTGGATTATTTTATGTGCAACCGGTGGAGATTGCCAAAGTGACTCTCATTATTTTTTTAGCCAGTTTCATTTCCAAGAAAAAATCCGAGCTGGGTGAATGGACGCGCGTCGTGGCATCGCTCATACTTTCAGCTGTTTTTATTTTTTTGGTTTTGAAACAGCCGGATCTCGGTTCCGGTTTGGTACTGGCGGTGATTTGGGGCGGGATGATTTTAGCATCCGGGTTGCGAATCAAGCATTTTATGGTGTTGTTTATATTGGGGGGCATCCTGACTTCCGGTGGCTGGTTTATGTTGGAAGGCTATCAAAAAAATCGTATAAATAATTTTATTCATCCGGAATCAGATCCACGCGGAAGCGGATATAATGTACTGCAGGCGATTGTAGCGGTCGGTTCCGGAGGATTAACCGGCAAGGGAATCGGGCATGGGTCACAATCACAACTTAATTTTCTTCCCGAAAAACATACGGACTTCATTTTTGCCGTGATTGCCGAAGAGCTGGGACTCACGGGAGCGTTTTTTGTGATCGCTTTATACGCGGTTCTTCTTTATCGTATCAAGTGTATCGGTGATGCGGCCGGAGATAATTTCGGTTATCTGGTAGCTGTGGGAGTGCTGGTGATGTTTTTTGTCCAAATTGCCGTTAATGTCGGTATGAATGTGGGATTGTTTCCAGTAACGGGCTTGCCGGCCCCGTTTCTTTCTTATGGCGGAAGCTCTCTTTTTTCAGCATTTTTTTCTCTGGGTCTGCTTTTGAGTTCCTATCAAAGGAGAAAAGTCGGCGGCGACTTGCGCATTTCTTTGGAAAAAAGCTTTGTTGACTGAAAAACAACTTTGTTACTTACTATGATTTTTAGGTTGACGCTTCAGGTCTTTTTTGCTAGTCTGAAAGAGTTTTGAAAAATATTTTTTATTGGCTTTATCTTGTGCTTATGCGGATTCTTTTGATTGCTCAAGCAGTCGTGGCGGTGTTGCTCTCCGTGTCCATTCTTCTTCAGAATCGCGAGGCCGGATTGGGTAGCGCTTTTGGCGGAGATTTTGGCGGGTATTATACCAAACGCGGTATGGAAAAGTTTCTTTTGTACGCAACAGCTGTTCTTGCTCTGGCCTTTCTTGTTTTGGCCGTTGTGAATGTTCGGTTGTCTCTAGTTTAGACGACCTGACAATAACTTTGTAAATTACGCTTATTCGTATTTCAGAATCTATCGCAGTGTTGAAAAGGCTGAACTGGGTTAGCTTGTTTCGGGCCTTGAAAACGAGAGACAAGGTTTTGATTGCCTTTTTCACGGTGAGTGGTATTGCTGCGCTCTTGTTTTGGTTCGGCGCTCTTTATGTGGCATCAACGGTTGTTGTCCCGAAAGCGGGCGGCGAATATACCGAAGGCATCGCCGCGCAACCGCGTTATATCAATCCCATACTCTCGCAAACCAGCGAGGCGGACGCTGATCTGGCACAGCTGGTGTATAGCGGTCTATTTGGTTACGATGACGATGGGAATCTCACGAAACGTATGGCGGCGGATTACAATGTTTCGGAAGACGGGAAATTGTATACTGTGACTTTGCGGCAAGGAATCAAATGGCACGATGGCGAAGAGGTAACCGCGGATGACGTGTTGTTTACTATTTTAGCCATACAGGATCCAACCAACAAAAGTCCGCTCCGTTCCAACTGGTTATCCGTTGAGGTCGCATCCGCGGATCGTTATACGGTGACGTTTACTTTAAAAAAAGCTTATTTCGGATTTTTGGAAAATCTGACGGTGGGTATTCTGCCGAAACATATTTGGGAAAATATAACGCCGGAAAATTTTCTGCTGGCGGATTACAATCTAGTGCCGATTGGAAGCGGCCCGTATAGTTTTTTTGATTCCAAGAAAGATTCCAATGGCAATATGCTGTCTTATGAATTGCGCGCTTTCAATGATTATTTCGAGGGAGCGCCGTATATTTCAAAAATGACTTTTCATTTTTATCCCGATGAAGATTCTTTGATAGACGCGTACAATCGCAAGGAAGTGCTGGGTATCAATTCCGTAACGCCGGAAAATCTGCCAAGCCTGAAAGAAAGTCAGAGCACACGCATTTATGAGATTGCCATTCCGCGCGTGTTTGCAGTTTTTTTCAATGTGACGAAAAATCCCTCTTTGGCGTATGATGAAGTGCGCCAAGCGTTAAATTACGCGACTGATCGGGAAGCTATCGTGCGTGAAGTATTATCGGGCAAAGGCCAGTCGGCTTATTCCGCTGTGTTGCCTTTTATGACCGGATACGCGGCGGATCTCTCTTTGCCTTATTTTGATTTGGACAAAGCCAACGCGCTTCTGGATGAAAAAGGCTGGATGCGCGGCCAAGACGGCGTGCGCGCCAAGGGCGCCAATGTTTTGGAAATAGAAATTACCACTCCCGATTGGCAGGGACTTGTCAAAACAGCGGATATTTTGAAAACAGAGTGGGAACATTTGGGCGCGCGGGTAAGCGTGAGGGTATTGGGCGCCTCGGATATTCAAAGGAATGTTATCCCCCCGCGCGATTATCAGGCGCTGATTTTCGGCGAAGCGACGATGCTTGATTCCGATCCTTATTCTTTTTGGCATTCCAGTCAGAAGCAAGACCCGGGACTCAATCTGGCTTTTTTTGACAACAAGGAGGCAGATGATATTCTTACGACACTGCGTGAGGAATTGGATCTTGATAAGCGGCGCGAGAAGTACCGGACATTTCAAGAAATACTTTACAGGGAAAATCCGGCGGTGTTTCTTTATGCCCCGTCACATTTATACGTTGTCAATAATATCGTGAAAGGCGTTAACGTGAAAAACATTGACGCCCCGGCTTTTCGCTTGAGCAATGTCAAGAACTGGTATATCAACACCCGCAGAGTCAGAAAATAAAATTAAAACCCAAAGCGCATCTCCAAACAAATTATGAATAGCGTTTTAGATAAATCCAATTTTCGTCAGATGATTATTGACGGCCCGGAGCAGTTTCATGTCGGTTTTGATTTGGCCAAAAACATAAAACTCCCGGGAAATTTCAAGGCGATTATGATTTCCGGTATGGGGGGATCGGCTTTGCCGGGCAATCTTTTCCGCATCTATCTTAACGCGCTTTTTCAAAAAGAACGACCGGATGAGCAACCTCTGCCCATTTATCAAAACCGCTCGTACAGTCTTCCTCCGGAGGCTTTCAAAAACTGTCTGAATTTTATTTGTTCCTATTCCGGCAATACTGAAGAAACCGTGGCTTCTTTCAAAGAGGCGCTTGAACATAATCTCCCGTGCGTTGGTATTTCCAGCGGAGGAAAAATAGAAGAAATGTGCCGGACCAACCATATACCACATATCAAACTTCCCATTCCGTTTGAAGATTTTCAACCACGAGTGGGGACGGGTTATTTTTTCGGAGCAATGTTTCAGGTGTTGGTTAATCAGGGAATGGTTCGTGATACCACGGCTACCTTGCTTGCGGAAGCTGAAAATGTGAAAGCCGCTTTGCCGGCGATTGAAGAAGAGGGTAAAGCATTGGCCCAAAAATTGGTGGGTAAGACTCCGGTCATTTATGCCACCACGCGCTATAAATCAGTGGCAATGGTGTGGAAAATTAAACTGAACGAAAACGCCAAGACACCGGCCTTCTGGAATTTTTTTCCGGAGCTGAATCACAATGAAATGGTTGGATTTACCAATCCCCAGGGTAAGTTTATTGTCATTATGTTGCGCCACCAAGACACTCATCCGCGAGTGCTCAAACGTTTTGAAGTTACGGCAAACTTGCTTAGAAAAAAGGGTATTGAAGTGGAGATACTTGACATGGCTGGGGAAAGTGTGTATAGTAGAGTATTCATGAGTATCGCGCTTGGCGATTTCACTTCTTATTATCTGGCTCTGGCTTATGGCCAAGACCCCACACCGGTGGATATGGTGGAGGAGCTGAAAGAGTTGCTCGTCTAAGTTTTACTTAGAGATAAATTACAAAAGGGGATATGGTGGAATTGGTAGACACGCTAGCTTCAGGTGCTAGTGGTAGCAATACTGTGAGAGTTCGAGTCTCTCTATCCCCACAACGTTAAATTGAATAATTTTCCCAAAGGAAATTTATCCCACGCACCAGAAAGATACTGGTACTGGGTTCAACTTTCGTCGGGAGAGAATTTGTAAAAAATCTCTCCGTTAATCATTTTTTTCTTGCGAATTAAAAAGTCTGCCTACGGCGGGCAAGCCCTCCTAAGGCGGGCAAGCAAGAGCAAGTAATATGCAAACGAGCAATTCGTTTACAAAAAATCCGCCCCATCAGTCTCGGCGCGGTGAAGAAGGTTTATTAAAACGCGACTCAAAAGAGACTGGCCGCGTCGGTGCTTTGGAAGGCATCGTAGCTCACGCGCAATCGCCTCGCGTTCTGCGCAAAAAGCCGGAGGCATCGTATCCAACGAAGACGGAACACAAACCTCCGGCAAATTTGCGTCCGCGCAAAAAATTTACTGGGAAAACTCCAGCCGGTCGCAATAATCGGCGTTTTCAAATGCCCACTGCGGGCCGTTTGGAATCAAGATACAATGGCGCGCCCGTGCCTTTGCTTAGCGAGAAATGTTTGCGGATCGTGCCGCTGGGCGGACAGGAGGAGGTCGGACGCAATATGACTGTTTTTGAATACGGCAATGACATCGTGATTGTTGATATGGGCCTCCAGTTTCCCGAAGAAGATATGCCGGGCATTGATTATATCGTGCCGAATGTCAATTATCTCAAGGGCAAGGAAAAAAATATTCGCGGCGTGATTTTCACGCACGGACATCTGGATCATATCGGAGCGGCGCCAATACTTCTTAAACAGCTTAGTTATCCGCCGGTGATTGCCCGTGATTTTACGCTCGCGCTTATCAAGCACAAAGTGGAAGATCAGGAAAAGGGGGCGGCCAGCCATTTGAAATTAGTGCGTGTGAAAACGCTGGAGGACAAGATACGCCTGGGCGCTTTTGAAGCGAGTTTTTTTGAAGTGGAACATTCTATAATGGACGCGATGGGAATTATTTTGCGTTCGCCGGCAGGTTCCGTAGTGCATATGGGGGATTGGACTATCGCCAATGATCCTGTAGAAGACAAGCAAGTTTCCTACAAGCATCTGGCCAATTTGCCGCGTCCCACGATTCTGATGTTGGAGAGTCTGGGCGCGCTCAAGAAAGGACTGCCTCCATCCGAGCAGGAAGTGCATCAGAATCTAAAAAATCTCATTCGCACCGTACCGGGGCGTTTGATTATTGGAACATTTGCCTCCCAGATTCGCCGCATCAGCTATCTCATTGAATATGCGGAACAAATGGGCAAAAAAGTGGCGTTGGAAGGATACAGTATGAAGATGAATATCGAAGTGGCCAAGGAACTGGGTTATATCAAAGTGAAAAATGACACGCTGATCTCGGTCAACGATATTCATAAATATCCGGACAAGCAGATAGTGGTGATTTGCACCGGCGCGCAGGGCGAACTCAATGCCGCGCTCTCGCGCATAGTGACTGACAATCACCGTTTCATCAAACTGCAAAAAAACGACACTATTGTTTTTTCTTCGTCAGTGATTCCGGGCAACGAGCGCGCCATTCAACGGCTCAAAGATAATCTGTACCGCAAGTGCGACAATGTGATACACAGCGATATTATGGATATTCACATAGGCGGCCATTCCACGGCGCAAGCGATGGAAGAAGTTTTGCGTCAAATACAGCCGACTTATTTTTTGCCGGTGTACGCCAATCATTATTTTCTGAAAGAGGCGGCCAAAATCGCACATCGGATTGGCGCGCCACCGCAGAACGTTTTTGTATTGGATAACGGCGGGGTCTTTGAAGTGGACGGGAATGGTGCGGGTAAAATGCTGAAAGAAAAGGCCGATACCAGTTATGTATTTATTGACGGATTGGGCATCGGAGACATCGGACACGTGGTGTTGCGCGACCGTCAGATGCTGGCGCAAGACGGGATGGTGGTTATCACGGTCATCATTGACGCGAAGTCCAAAAATATCGTCGGCAATATCCAAATCACCTCGCGCGGTTTCATTCACGTGAAAGAAAACTTTGATCTGGTGAACGAAACCAAACGCAAGGTGGAAAAAGTCGTGAGAGACAACACTTCTAAAGGCACTTCCATTGATTGGGATCTGGTGCGCAATCAGTTGCGTGAAGTTGTCGGTCAATTCCTGTTTACCAAAACCGAACGCAGGCCTATGATTCTGCCGGTGGTGATAGAAGTATAAGCGCTGTCATGGCGCTTGAAATTCCGTCGCTCGCCCTAAATGAAAGCAAGCTTTCGCTTGTGGGCTCGCTAGGAATTATAAGCTTATCTTTTATGGCAAAATTCGTTATTTGGGAGGCGCATAAAGTGTGTTTATGTTAGAATGAAAAAACAGCTTATGAAAACAATTACAGAGAAAAATAAAGTGACTATGCAACGCATTTTTTCGGGAATTCAGCCGTCGGGGAATCTGCATTTGGGAAATTATCTCGGCGCGATTAAGCAGTGGGAGCAACTTCAGTACGAATACGAATCTATTTTCTGCATCGTGGATTTGCACGCGATAACTGTTCCGCAAGATCCGATAGAACTGCGCAAGAAAACTTTGGAAGTGGCGAAAATATATCTGGCCGCTGGCGTGAATCCCGACAAAGCAACGCTTTTTGTGCAGTCGCAGGTGAAAGAGCATACCGAGCTCGCGTGGATTTTAAATACAATGGCGCGTTTGGGGGATTTGGAAAAAATGACGCAATTCAAAGATAAATCCGCTAAGAGTGAAAAAGAAACTGTCGGCGTGGGACTTTTTGATTACCCTGTTTTGATGGCGGCGGATATTTTGTTGTATGATACGGCGCTGGTGCCGGTAGGGCAGGATCAGATACAGCACATTGAATTGGCCAGAACTTTAGCCAAGAGGTTCAACGCCAGATTTGGCGAGACGTTTACAGTTCCGCAAGGCAAGCTTTCGGATGAAGGGGCGCTGATTATGGGACTGGACGATCCGACCAAGAAAATGTCCAAGTCTGCGGCATCGGAATATAATTATATTTCACTGACGGATGAGGCTGAAATGGTGCGCAAGAAAATCAAAAAGGCCGTGACGGACTCGGGGAGTGAAATTGTTTATTCAGATGACAAACCGGCGCTCAAAAATCTTATCAATATTTACACGCTTCTTTCTGGAAAAACTAAAGAAGAAATTGCCAAGCTGTATCAGGGCAAAGGTTATGGTGATTTCAAGAATGATTTGGCGGAAGTGATTGCGAATTTTCTCGCGCCGTTTCAGGCGCGTTTGAAAAACATTTCTGATGATGAAGCATTGGCTATTTTGCACTCCGGCGCGGAAAAAATCCGTCCGCTGGCGCAGAAAAAAATGCAAGCAGTGAAAGAAAGAATGGGAATTTTATTCTAGGAGAGAAAAGAGAATTTTCTTATAAACCCTTGCATTTTGTTAGTTTCTATGCTATAATGGAAGCACCACTTCAGAGAGAAGTAGGCTTTATTTTTTTGGCTATTCTATAGCCAAAAAGGAAGGAGGGGTACGATGCTTTGCCCAAGGTGTTCTCGTGAGGGAAAGCCAATCGTGATAGAGGGGGTTGTTTATCTGAAACATTACTGTTTTTCTCCCCCGCCCGACACTTCTACTCCCGGCTTTCGTTGGGTAGTAGATAAGTTAGTCGGGGCGGTGAAGTAATGTTCACAACTCCCACTAGGCGGCATGAAACATTGTTTCGTGCCGCCTCACCATTTTTAGGAAAACAAAACGTTAACTAATATTTTTAAGACAAGAAAAAATATAGAGGTTTTTTTATTTTGCGCGGATGAGGGATAGGAGTTCCTCGCGTTTTTGTTCCATTAATTCTTGCGTGGCGGCTTCCAGATTGAGGCGCAAAAGTGGCTCGGTGTTGGAGGGGCGGACGTTAAACCACCAATTTTTATATTCTATTTTCACTCCGTCTAACTCGCTTATTTTCCCGTCCCCGTATTTTTCTTTGAGTTTAGCAATGACGGTGTCTTTGTTTTCTACTTCGCTGTTGATTTCTCCGGAATGGAAGTAACGTTTGGCGTCTTTCACTAAACTGGAGATTGTCTCTCCGGTTTCCGCCATTAAATTCAAGAGCAGAATGGCCGTGAGTGTGCTGGCTTCGGCGCAAGAGTTTTCCGCGAAATAATAATGGCCGGAAAGTTCGCCGGCGAAAATCGCGCCCTCTTCCCGCATTTGCTTTTTGATGTTGGCGTGGCCGACTTTGCATTCCAGAGCGCGTCCGCCGTTTTCTTCAATAATTTCTTTGACGGCGCGCGAAGAGCGCAGATCGTATAAAATAACGGCGCCGGGATTTTTTTTCAAAATAATTTTGGCAATGAGGGCGATAACGAGATCCATCGGCACAATTGTTCCTGTTTCGTCCACAAAACCGATACGGTCAGCGTCTCCGTCGTAGGCGATGCCGAGATCCGATCGGGAAGTCGTGACTTGCGCGCGCAGTTCATTGAGCGTTTCTGTTTTGAGCGGATTGGCCTCGTGACATTCAAAAGGATGCGCGAGATCATTATAGAGATTGATGACTGAAAGATTTTCGGGAAATTGCGCGTAGATCGGAAGTTCCAGTACGCCCATGGCGTTGGCCGTGTCAATTACCAATTTGAAATGTTTATCCTGAAAATTCGCGAAAGAAGCAAAGTAGCTATAATATGCCGGACGAATATCCGCGGTCTCAAGTGAACCCTTTTGTTGGTTTTGAGGAAACGCGTTGCGCAGTGCGAGGTCGCGTATCTCACGCAGACCCGAACGTTCTCCGACTGGGATCGCATTGCGTAAAGAAATTTTCAGACCGTTGTATTCCGGCGGATTGTGAGAAGCGGTAAGAGCAACGGCTACGTCAATATCCAAACGGCCAGCCGCGAAATAGACCATAGGCGTAGTGATGACACCGAGATCAAGGACATCACAGCCACCGTCCATCACGCCGCGCGTAAAACTTTCAAAAAGGCTTGGCCCCGATGCGCGTATATCGCGACCCACTCCCATACGCGTAGGGCGTAGGTGTTCCACTATAGCCCGCCCGATATTGTAGACATCTTGTTCGTTGATTTCGTTTGGATAGACACCGCGAATATCGTACGCCTTGAAAATGTTTTCTTGCATAACCCAAAAGGATAAAATAATGATTATATTGTACCACAGACGCCAACGCGTGCGCGCGTTTGACACCATAATTGGTTTCTGGTATCCTTTTTTATAGGAAGCCCGGCGAGGGGCTTTTTTTAAGAGGAGAAGTTATACAAGGAGTTATATATGTTATATATGAACGCGGTCTTTGAATTTTTGACGGAAGCAAAAGTGGAACTGTCCCGCGTGAATTGGCCGACGCGCAAGCAGGTCGTACATTTCACCATTTTGGTGGCCGCGATCAGCGTTGTGGTCGCGATTTTTCTCGGCAGTTTGGATTTTTTATTCAGTTTTCTGGTAGAGCGGTTTCTCATAAGATAAATTAAATTGATATGGCAAAGCAAACTCAACATCACGGACGCGCTTGGTATGTGCTCCACACTTATTCCGGGTATGAAGACAATGTGTCTCGCAACCTGAAGCAAAGAATTGAATCTATGGATATGCAGGGGCTGATTTTTGACGTACTGGTGCCGAAGGAAAAGAAGATCAAAATCAAAGGCGGTAAGCGCGTGGTGGTGGAAGAACGCATTTACCCGGGATACGTATTGGTGGATATGATGGTTACGGACGCTTCGTGGTACGTGGTGCGCAATACGCCGAACGTGACCGGTTTTATCGGTTTGGGCACGACCCCGACGCCGATTGACACGAAAGAGATCGAAACTCTCAAGAAGCGTATGGGTGTGGCCGAACCGAAATATAAAATTGACGTACGCGTGGGCGACTCGGTCAAGATTATTGACGGGCCATTCAAGAATTTTGACGGCAAAATTCAGGAGGTTGATGAAGAGAAGGGCAAGATCAAAACACTGGTGTCCATTTTTGGGCGCGAGACGCCGGTGGAGTTGGATTTTCTGCAAGTGAAGAAAGCGTAATCATAAATGATATAGACAACTATGGCCAAAGTAATTAAAACAGTTATTAAGTTGCAAATTCCAGCCGGTAAAGCCAATCCGGCGCCTCCGGTCGGTCCGGCACTGGGTCAGCATGGTTTGAACATCCAAGATTTTTGCAGTAAGTTTAACGAGGCGTCCAAAGAGCGTATGGGGGATATCGTGCCGGTGGAAATCACGGTGTATGAAGACCGCACGTTCGCGTTTGTTTTGAAAACTTCTCCAGCTTCAGATTTGCTCAAAAAGGCGGCAGGTATTGAGAAGGGCGCCGGCAATCAGCTCAAGGACAAGGCGGGTACGGTAACTCGGGCGCAAGTCAGAGAAATTGCGGAAAAGAAAATGGTGGATCTGAATGCCAACGATGTGGAGATGGCGATGCGCATTATTGAAGGCTCGGCGCGTTCAATGGGAATCAAAGTGACAGAATAATTATTTTTTAATTTGTGGGAGTCCGCCTTGGGTGGACATCATTACCACGAAAAATATATGCAACACGGAAAAAATTATCGCAACGTGATGGCGAAGGTGGAGGCGGGCAGAGAATACACTTCAGAAGAAGCTATCGCTTTTCTGAAAGAAAACAAGAGCGCGAAGTTTGACGAATCTTTGGAAGTGCATATTCGTCTGGGTATCAATGCCAAGAAGACTGATGAGATGGTGCGTTCGACGGTAGTCTTGCCTTATGGTACCGGTCGTGCCCAGAGAGTGGCCGTCGTGACTTCTGTCAAGGAGAAAGAAGCAAAGGAGGCTGGCGCCGATCTCGTGGGAGGCGAAGAACTTATCAACGGTATCAAAAGCGGTAAAGTCGCGCCCGGCACAGCCTTTGATATTTTACTTGCGACGCCGGAGATGATGCCAAAACTGGCGTTGGTTGCCAAGATCCTCGGCCCCAAAGGAATGATGCCATCGCCCAAGTCAGAGACTGTAACGCCGAAGATCAAAGAGACCGTTGAGATGCTCAAGAAAGGAAAGAAGGCGAGCTTCAAAAATGACGACACGGGCAATGTGCATCAGATTATCGGCAAGCTCTCTTTCAAAAATGAAGATCTGCTGGAGAATTACCGGACTTTCCGCGATGCTCTCAATAAAGCCAAACCGGAAACGATGAAAGGTAAACTCATCAAATCCATTTCTATCTGTTCCACAATGGGCCCGAGTTTGAAAGTGAAACTTTAGTTTGTACAAAATGGCGCTATGATTCTTTCTGATCGCGACATTATCAAAGAAATCAAGGCGCGGGGAGTTACGCTCAAGCCGTTCAAGCGCGAGTATGTGCAACCAGCGAGCATTGATTTGCATTTGGATCGTCATTTTTTGGTTTTTGACACGACCAAGAATTTTGTGATTGATCCGAAACTGCCGGCGCAAAATCTGATGAAAGCCGTGGACATCAAAGACAATGAAGCATTTATCTTGCATCCGCAGGAATTCGCGCTGGGTTTGGTTTATGAAGAGACGGGCGTGTCGGATAAAATTGTCGGGCGGTTGGAGGGCAAAAGTTCGTTGGGACGTCTCGGTCTCGTCATTCATACGACTGCCGGCTATCTGGATCCCGGCAATTCGCTGAAAATGACGCTGGAACTTTTCAATGCCGGCCGTTTGCCTATCAAGCTTTATTATAAAATGCCGATCGGACAAATGGCGTTTGAATATCTTTCTTCGCCGTGCGACAGGCCTTATGGATCCAAAGGTCTCAACAGCAAATATTTCGGCGACAAGAAACCGAAAGCCTCCAAGATGCATCTGAATTTTTAATGTACAAAATATATGCGCCAATATCTTGATCTTCTTCGGCACATCAGCGAGAACGGAGCGGTGAAAACCGATCGCACCGGAACCGGGACGAAAAGCGTTTTTGGATACCAGATGCGGTTTGATCTTTCTAAAGGATTTCCTCTGCTTACGACAAAAAAAATGGCCGTGCGCTCGATTACTCATGAGTTGTTGTGGTTTCTCAAAGGTGATTCAAATCTGAAGTATTTGGCGGAAAATAATGTGCATATTTGGGACGAGTGGCCGTTTAAGGCGTATTTGCAAAGAATGGGTCAGCCAGTGCCATTGACTGATTCGGAAGAATGGAAAAACGGCATCAAAGAATTTGTTGAAAAAGTGAAAACAGATGAAACATTCGCCAAGGAATATGGTGAGCTGGGACCAATTTATGGTTATCAGTGGCGCAGTTGGCCGACACCGAATGGCCGACATATAGATCAAATCACGCAAGTCGTTGAGCAAATCAAGAAGTCGCCGGATTCTCGTCGGATGATTGTTTCCGCGTGGAATGTCGCGGACATTGAAGAAATGGCCAAGGCGGGATTGCCGCCGTGTCACTGTTTGTTTCAATTTTATGTGGCGGATGGAAAATTATCTTGCCAGCTCTACCAGAGAAGCTGTGATACGTTTCTCGGCGTGCCGTTTAATATCGCGTCGTACGCATTGCTGACGATGATGGTGGCACAGGTGTGCGGTTTGGAATCGGGAGAATTTGTTTGGGTTGGTGGAGACGTGCATATTTATAATAACCATTTAGATCAGGTAGAACTTCAGCTTTCGCGCGAACCGTTACCGCTTCCGACGATGAGACTGAATCCGGAAGTGAAAAGCATCTTTGACTTTACGATTGATGATTTCACATTGGATGGCTATCAGTCGCATGAGGCTATCAAAGCTCCGATCGCCGTATAGTGAAGAGTATGCATACAACAAAACCTCGCATAAGCATTATCGCCGCTATCTCCAAAAAAGATCGCGCCATTGGTAAGGATAACAAGTTGCTTTGGAATATTCCGGAGGATATGAAACATTTCAAGAACTTGACGACGGGACATACGGTGGTGATGGGGGAAAATACATTCGTATCCATCGGCAAATCTCTGCCTCATCGCACGAACATCGTGCTTTCCGTGAAGCAGGGATTGGAACTGGACGGGTGCGTCGTTGTGCATTCTGTCGAAGAAGCGCTGGAAAAAGCGAGGCAATCAGAACACGAGGAAATTTTTATTATCGGCGGCGCGAGCGTATACAAGCAATTTATTTCGCTGGCCGATCGCCTCTATTTGACGCTGGTTGAGGGGGAGTATGAAGCGGATACTTTTTTTCCTGATTACCCGGAATTTTCTCGCATTATCAGAGAAGAAAAAGTTAACACCGGAGTGTATGCGTTGACGTTTGTTGTTTTGGAAAAAGAATAATTATTTAAAGCCACGGATTTCAATATGCGGAAAATTATTATCGGCATCGCGGGAGAAATCGCTTCCGGCAAAGATACGGTGGGGCAATATATAGCGGAAAAATATGACGCCCTGTCGCTTAGATTTTCGCAACCGCTTCGGGATACGCTGGATCGGTTGCACTTGGAACAAAATCGTGAAAATATGTCCAAGCTGTCACTTTATCTTCGCAAAGCTTTCGGAGAAGACTCGCTTTCAAAAGTGATGCTGGCGGACGCGGCCAATAGTTCAAAGGACATCGTGATTGTGGACGGAGTGCGCCGTTTGCCGGATATTATCCATATGGAAACGGACGAACATTTTTATTTCGTGTATGTGGAAGCTGATTCGGAAAAACGCTATGCGCGGCTGATTGGGCGGCGGCAGAATTCGGATGATGCCACGAAAACTCCCGCGCAATTTGAAAAAGACGCCAAGCTGGAAACGGAATTGCAGATTCGCGGTTTGAAGGAGCGGGCGGATTTCATAATCAACAATGACGGGAGACTTGAAGAGTTGTACGCGCAGGTGGATAAGGTGGTGGAAGAATTAAAAAGGTAAAATACATAACTGTATGGCGAAAACAGCAAAAAAGGTTAAGTTTATCGTTTTTGAAGGGTTGGACGGAGCGG
>JAHFON010000036.1:1183-5890 GCA_023261695.1 Candidatus Moraniibacteriota bacterium | reverse complement strand
GTCTGTCCTGCGCCGCGCCATGAAAATGCGCGGAACCAGCGACAGTGATTTTCGCGACACAAGCGGTTTGCCAGGAGGTTTTCAGCGCGCGTTGTACGTTTATAGGCGCGCCGGAGAAGTTTGCAAGAAATGTGGTACAATGATACTGCGTAAAAAACTTGGACAACGCAGTGTTTATTTTTGTCACAAATGCCAAATATAGGCAATTAGTTACCAACTACTAATTTAACCAATTTATTTTATGGAAAGAAGACAAAAAATCATTCTCACGCTTTGCTTGTTGGTGCTTGTTGGTCTGGTCGGTTATTTTGTGTTTAAGAAAAGACAGGCGGCCAAACCGATCGAGCTCAATAATAAAAATCAATCCGCCGTTAATACTGCGGCCAACCCAGTCAACGCCGGAAATGTCAGTCCTATTTCCGGTCTGCCTTGCGAAAATTGGAATCGCCGCGCTTTGGCGGTGATGCAGCCCGGAGATGTGCAGGCGCGGCCGGCGGCGGGCTTTTCCGAAGCCGATATGGTGGTAGAAATGCCGGTGATTACCGCCAGCGTGACTCGGTTGATGGCGGTTTATATCTGCAATACTCCGTCCGAAGTGGGATCAATGCGAAGTGCGCGGCACGATTTCATTCATTTGGCCAAAGGCCTGGATGCCATTTTTGTTTCTTGGGGGAGATCCGAATCACATTCTGAAAGCGACACCGTGGGTTTGGCCAGAGGCATTCTCAATCGCGGAGAAATTGACAATATTAACTGTAACGGAGATGCCGGTAAGTCAGCCAACGCTTGTTCGGAAAATCCTTGTTTTCGCAAAGAGGGAATGACGCGCGGAGTGGACAGTGGCTACAGTCATCCGGCAGGCTTCCTTACTTGTTCCAAAGAACTTGGTTACAGATTGGAAAATAAATTTTCCGGCTACAAACATATAGAAGAAACTTCATTAGAAAATCGTCCGAAGGGAGGACATTTACGCGTGGCGTTTGCCGGTCCGTACGCGGCGGAATATGATTATGATCGCGAAAGCAACAGCTATCTGCGCACGTGGGGGAATGTAGCCGATGTGGATCGTAACAATAAAAAGCGCAACGCCCCCAAGAACGTTATCGTGCTGATGGCTAGATCGGATCAGGTTGAAGGCCAGTACAACAACGTGCAATTGGGAGATCCCTGGTATGATCAGAGTGATAGCGGCGACGCTTTTTATTATATGAATGGAGGGCAGTATCGTGGCACGTGGAAAAAAGACAAATCTGACATCGCGAGCAAATTGGTTTTTTTGGATGAATCAGGCAATGAAATGACATTTGTACCAGGTCAGATGTGGGTAGAAGTATTGGAACCGGGCCAGGCTTTGAAGTGGGAGCCGATGAATTAGTTATGATCATATTTCTTCATGGCGAGGAAGGGTTTTTGGTAAACCGGCGCAGACTGGAACTGCAAAAAACTTTCGCGCGAAAATATCCCGGGGCCGATGTTTTTATTTTTGATTTTGAAGATCAGGGGACTATTGAAAATGTACGCCGCGCTTTGGCGGCGTGTGACGCTGGATTGTTTGCGGAGCAAAAAATGGTGATATTTTTGCATCCGTTTGAGTTGAGCGAAACAGCACAGGAAACCTTGCTTAATTTTTTGCAAAACTTCGCGGATAAAAACGCAGAAGAAGTTACGCTTTTACTTGTCCACCCGGACAAAATTAAAAAGACTCATACTCTCTCGCGGTTTTTAGAAAAGCATTCTGATAAAACAGAGACTTTTCCCAAATTACAACCCAAAGACGGGACATCTTTCATTTTGCGCGAACTTAATGCGATTGACGCGAAGGCGAAATTTTCTTCTTCAGCTCTACGGATATTTTCCGAATTTATTGGCACCGACACAGCGCGTATCGTGACGGAACTGGAAAAACTCGCGGCTTTCAAGCCGGGCGGGGTGTTTGAAGTGGGGGACGTAAGTTTGCTGATTGCCAATGCCGCGGAAAAAAACATTTTTTCAGCTTTAGACGCGTTGGTAAGCGGCGACAAAAAACGCGCTTTGCTTCTTTTGCGCCGCTTTGCAGAAGGTGAGCAAGGGGCATATTCGGTATTGGCTATGTGCGCTTGGCAAGTCAGGAGATTGCTTTTAGTGCGGGAAGCATTTGATCAAGGCGCGCGCAACGCGTCCAATATAGCGGCGCAAACCAAACTCCAGTCCTTTGTTGTACAAAGAATGTTAAGCGCGGTAAAAAATTTTCCGCTCTCCCGCATCAGGCGCGGACTGGCTATGTTGAGCGACCTGGATACCGAACTTAAACGAGGAGGAATGGATCCGTTGGTCGCGCTGGATCTTTTTGTATGGAAGTTTTAGAGGCGTGCTGTGTTTGGAAATTAAGAAAAGAAAAAACCGCCACTGTGGCGGTCTTTGGTTTATGCATAATGTGGCAGATGCGGAATGTTTGATGTTTATTTCACAGAGGCCTTTTTAACCAGTGCGTTGAGACGAGACTTTTTGCGGGCGACGGTATTTTTTTTAATCACTTTTTTTTGAGCGGCTTTGTCCAGCGCTTTGTTGGCTTTTTTCTGCCACTCTTTGGCTTGATCCAGATTGCCGGCGCTGACGGCTTCGCGGGTTTTCTTAAGAGCGCCTTTGACGATGCCCGTTACCACATTATTGCGCAGAGTATTCTTGGCAGTTACGCGCATATACTTCTTGGCGGATTTTTTGATCGGCATAGGTATTATTTAAAAATTAAAAAATCAAAATGAAAAATTAATATATAGAATCAAAGCTTATTCTTTAATATCACGGATTGATTATTTTGGCAAGAATGAGAGAAAAATGCTACTATGCCAGAGCAAGAAACTAAAAAAAAGAAAATTTTGCGTAGCTGGACGCGAAGGGTTTTCGTCTTTATTTTTTACAGTTTTCGTTATTTATGATCGCGCAACTTTTTGGGAAAATTGCCGGCATCAGGCGAAACTCCGTGATATTGATGATCGGTAGAGGAGTCGGTGGCGCTGACAATGTAACCGACTTGGGTTGGGTGGGCTATCAGGTTTTCGTGTCAGCTTACACGCTCGGCAAACTTGCCGGACAGGAGCGGACACTGCTTCACATACATACTCACGTGCGCGAAGACGCGTTTGTTTTGTATGGTTTTTTGGAAGAAGAAGAATTGACGATGTTTGAGCTTTTGATTTCCATTTCCGGTATCGGACCGAAAGTGGCGCTTTCCATTCTTTCCATAGCCGACGTGAAAACTATTCGCACGGCCGTCGTGAATCAAGATTCCAGCATCCTCACGCGCGTTTCCGGTGTGGGCAAAAAAACTGCCGAGCGTGTGATTATGGAACTGCAAAACAAGGTAGACGCGGTGGGCGCGGAAGATCAGGAGAGCGCTTTGGCCGGACAGGACGCTCTGGAGGCGCTTACGTCTTTGGGCTATTCGGTCACAGAAGCGCGCGAAGCGCTGAAACTTGTCGCGCCGGATATTCAGGATGTCAGCGCGCGCATCCGTCAAGCACTCAAAAATTTGGGGAAAAAATCCTAGATTATGCAACAGTCGGAGTTTTTGCAATCAGAAAATTGGCTCGCGTTTCAAGAGGTGACAGGAAAACAAGTGAGGCGTTTTTCTAGTGGCGCGTTTTCTGCCAACGGCATTATACACAAGCTTCCATTAGTGGGCGCGTATTTGTATGTGCCGCGCGGACCAGTGGTGGAAATTCAGAATCCTCCCTCTGTCGCTCAAACTCTGGCGGGCAAGCAAGAATTAGAAATCAAGAATGGTATGCGGGGGCTTATAGAAAAGGCGGAGGCGGAACGTCTGGGGTGGATACGCATTGAACCGCAAACGGAAGAAATTTTGGCTGATATTCAAAGATTTGTTGGCAAAAAAATAGCGAAGGCGCCGCATAATATGCAGCCGCGTGAGATTTTTGTGATAGACATCACGAAGACCGAAGAAGAAATTTTGGCAGAAATGAAGCCGAAGACGAGATATAATCTTCGGCTTGCAGAGAAACAGGGCGTGCGCGTATTTATGACGCTGGAGGAACGATACAAGGATGAATTTTTGAAACTGATTACAGCAACAGCGGAAAGAAAAGAGATTGTGCCGCATCCGCGCGCGTATTATGAGCAGTTATTAGCCGCTTTGCCGGAAGAAATGTGTCGGTTGTTTGTAGCCGAATATGAGAATGAGATTCTGGCGGCGAATTTGCTGATAACATTCCAAGGGACCGCGACTTACTTGCACGGCGGGTCAAGCGGCGCGCATCGCGATTTGATGGCGCCTTACCTGCTTCAGTGGGAACAGATGAAATTTGCCAAAGCGGCCGGTTGCGCGCGGTATGATTTTGGCGGGGTGAAAGTAAAAACGCGCGGCGAAGGCGCCTCGTGGGATGGTATCACACGTTTCAAGCGAGGCTTTGCAATCAATACGGAGCCGATGCTTTTTCCAGGCAGTTATGATATTGTATTAAATAAGAAAACCTACTTTATGTATGATTGCTTGCGTTGTCTGAAACAAAATTTTGCGGGTATCGAGAAATTTTTTATCCAAAAAGCGTAAATGCAAAATGATGAGAAAATTTTTTATCACTTTCGCGATGTTTTTTTTAGCGTACGCCTTCCCCGTCTCCGCCCAAACCTCTGACCAGGGCTCGCCTCGCGTCGAAGCGGGTCTCCGTCTCATCACCTCCCCCCTTCCCATCAATCTCACTACGGAACCCG
>JAHFON010000036.1:0-1173 GCA_023261695.1 Candidatus Moraniibacteriota bacterium | reverse complement strand
TCGCAATTTGATTATTCATAAGTATGGCGAAGTGAATCTGATGCGTATGATTGAGGATATAAAAGCAGACATCGCTGACTACTATGGGTATTTAGATCACATTGATAGTTTTTTGAAGAATCTGTCTGAATAGAACAGATTTTCACATACTTGATGTTATGAATATAACCTACTTTCGTGGCCTGAAATTTTTTGTTAGCCTCTTGTTGCCGTTTTATTTTTTTCTGTTGATTGTTAGTGGATTTTTAGCGTACGCCTTCCCCGTCTCCGCCCAAACCTCTGACCAGGGCTCGCCTCGCGTCGAAGCGGGTCTCCGTCTCATCACCTCCCCCCTTCCCATCAATCTCACTACGGAACCCGGCACCACCGTCACCACCGAACTCAAAGTGAAAAACGGCGGCACCCAAAAAGAAACTCTCAAGATTGATCTGATGAAGTTCCAAGCCTACGAAGACTCCGGCAAACCCAAACTGATGGAACCGGAAGCGACGGATGATTTTCTCAAATGGGTGACTCTTTCTGAGCCCACCTTCACCATCGGCCCCAATGAATGGAAAACCATCACCGTCACTTTTCAAGTCCCTCCCACCGCCTCTTTCGGCTACTATTACGCTTTTGTTTTCTCCAGAGCCCAAGACACCCAATCTCTGACTGCCAACCAAACCGCCGTCGTCGGCGGCACCGCCACGCTGGTTCTCCTGGAAGTGCGCGTCCCTGACGCTAAAAGAGAAATCAGCGTCACGGAATTCTCCGTTCCCCAAACATTCTATGAATTCCTGCCTATCACTTTCAACATCAAACTCAAAAACACCGGCAACGTCCACATCGCTCCCCGAGGCAACATCTTCATTGATCAAGGCGGCGCTCACGATCTGGCCATCCTGGAAGTCAACAGTGAAAAAGGCAACATCCTGCCTAACTCCAATCGCAACTTTGAAGCTCAATGGACGGACGGTTTCCCCCTCTATATTCAGAAAACAGAAGACGGCAAGACAGCTTTGGATGCAACCGGCCAACCCATCCTCCAACTCAAATGGAACTGGAACGACGCTTCCAAACTGCGCTTCGGCAAATACACCGCCAAACTTTTGCTTATCTACGATGACGGGAAAAGAGACGTACCGATTGAAGGCGAAGTCTCTTTTTGGGTGGTGCCGTGGAGGTTGATAGGGG
>JAHFON010000012.1 GCA_023261695.1 Candidatus Moraniibacteriota bacterium | reverse complement strand
AACTTTTCAAAAAAGTTTTTGGGCTATCAATCAAAACGACGTGGCCGGTCTCTTTTTATCGCCGGAAAATATTTTTGCCCGCAATCTGACAGATTTCAGAAGCGTGCTGAATGCCAAAATGAGCATCATTTACGGCGCCCTGGCTATTTTTTTGATTGGTGTGACCTTATGGAAGGAGTTTCCGCGATACTTCAACGCTTTGTGGAAAAATGCCCGCCTACCGCAGATAGTGTATCACGCCGGTCTTCTTTTACTGGGCGCGGTGCTAGCTTTTTTGTTTACTGAAGCTCAATTGAATCTGGACATTTTTCATTTGGGCGCGATGTTTGTTTTGTTGGCCGGAGTAGAAAGCGCGTGGCTGGCTTCCGTGATCGTGAATGATTTTTGTGATACGCGGATTGACAAGGAGTCCAATCCTGCCCGCCCGCTTGTAACCAATTCCATCCCGCCGGAACTTTATCGGACATTGGGAGCTTTGTTTTTTGTCGCTTCGCTGATTTTGTCCGGCATTGTGAGTTTTTCTGCTACGTTACTTCTTCTGGGGTATCAAGCGCTGGCGTGGTTGTATTCAGTGCCACCCTTTCGTCTGAAGCGTTTTCCGATTATCGCGACTGCTCTTTCTGCCTTTGCCAGCCTACTGATTTTTATGGCGGGTTTTTTGATGGTGGCTCCGGCTAATGGATTGTCTGCGTTGCCTCTGCCGCTGATTTTTTTCCTCTGTGTTGCGTACACCTCGGTTTTGCCTCTCAAAGACTTCAAGGATATCCGGGGCGATGCGTTGGACGGCGTTTACACCATTCCTGTTTTACTCGGCGCGGAACGGGCAAAATTGCTTCTTGGCGGCCTGATTTTTCTTTTATATATTATCAGCCCTGTTATTTTAAGTACCCGCGTGCTTTTTGGGCCGGCGCTTTTTTTCGGCAGTCTCGCGTTTTGGGTTTTACAAAAAAGTACTGCTCCCGCTACGGATTTTTTCTCTTACCGCAAACTTCCTGGCACGGAACTCGCCCTCGCTGTTCTTTATGGAAGCGTGATTGTATATCTTTTGTTTTAGTTTATTATCTCCTCCATTTTTACATTGATGACGCCGGTACTGACGGAGGCGATTTTTTGAAAGGCGACTTTGTCTAAATCAATAATGCGCCCCGGCGCAAACGGTCCGCGATCGTTGATTTTAACGATGACGCTTTTGTCATTTTCCAAATTAGTCACTTTCACGAAACTTCCCATCGGAAGCCAAGGGTTGGCCGCTGACATAGTTTTACTCCAGGAGTACCACGAGGCCGCGCCACGGTGGCTTTTGCCGATTTGTACATAAGTGCCTTGCGTGAGAGTTTCCGTAACCGGTTCTTTTACGGTTTCTTTTTTGAGTAATTCACGTCTGACTTCTTTGCCGTCGCGTAAACTGACGCGGTATGTCAAGCGCTCAATGCCATTTTCGCCCTTCTGTGTCACGACGCTCTTGCGCCACGAGAGGGCGCTATCTTCATTGATTTTCTTGTTAAACACAATTGGCCTGTCAACTGATCGCTCTTCAACCGCAACTCGCGTAATCGTTATTTGAGCGTCGTTTCCGACTAAAGCGTTCCGTACCGGTTTCACGATGTCATCTGGATTCAGTGTGATATGATTTTCGCGCAAAGCCTGTTCCACTTCTTTCGCTTGCGTGTAAAAAATTTGTTCTTCGCCATCCGCGCGCACGTTTATTTGGCGCGCTCGTTCAATATAAATCCGCGCGCCGGAAAATAACTCCGTGTTTTCGTCCGGGAAGACACTGTCGTGTTCCTGCGGGGAAAGTTTTTGCGATGCGAGAAAATTCCCCACTGTTTTTTCTGAAACGCGATAAAACAAAAACTCCCAGCCGTTATTTATGAGGGTGATCGTTTTATTATCAGTCCCGTTCCATTTTTGAGATCCAGCCTCAGCTTTACCAAAAAGAACGTAAGCTATCATGCCAAGCGACAAAAACACGATAAGTACAAGGAGAAAACTTTTTTCTTTGTGTTGACAAATAGTTATCCTTGATTCCCGATCCATGATTATTCTTTGAAACGATACTGGAGCGCTTCGGCCAGATGCGCCACTTCAATGGATGGCGCTTGCGCCAAATCTGCAATGGTCCGTGCCACTTTCAGGACGCGCATATAACCGCGGGCTGAAAGTTTCATCTGGGCGACGGCGCTTCGCAAAATCTCGCGCGTTTGGGTATTGAGCGCGCAAAACTCTTTGACCATATGACTGGTCATCTCGGCGTTTGTCAGAAACGCGGTATTGGCGAAGCGTTCTTTTTGTATGGCGCGGGCGCTTTCTACACGCTCTCGGATAGCGCGGCTTTTTTCCATACCGTTTTCTCCACTTTCCAGTTTTTCAAATTTTACGCGCGGCACGTCAATATGCAGATCAATGCGATCCAGAATCGGGCCGGAAATTTTTTGTCGGTAGCGCGCTATTTGAAATGGCGAACAAGCGCAGACGCGTTCTGGATCGCCGGCGTGTCCGCAGGGGCAGGGATTCATCGCCGCCACCAACATAAAGCGCGCCGGGAAAAGTAAAGATCCTTTGATGCGCGAGACCGTGATCTCGCCGTCCTCCAGCGGTTGGCGCAAATTTTCCAACACTGACCGTGAAAATTCCGCGAATTCATCCAAAAACAACACGCCGCGATGCGCTAAGCTGATTTCTCCCGGCTTGGGAAAGGTCCCGCCGCCTACGAGCGATACTGCGCTGGCCGTGTGATGCGGAGCCCGGAACGGACGCGTCATAATCAGTGACTTGTTTTTGGACAAATGACCGGCAATGGAAAATATTTTGGTAATCTCCAAACTTTCTTTAAGATCCAAGCGCGGCAAAATTGTCGGAAGTGTTTTGGCAAGCAATGTCTTTCCGGATCCCGGCGGTCCGATAAAAAGAGTGTTGTGTCCACCGGCGGCCGCGATCTCTAGCACGCGTTTAGCGTGTTCTTGTCCAAACACGTGAGCCATATCCAATGTATCGCTTTCTTCCGAAGTGAACGTCACGGATTCCCTTACAAAAGGTGTGATCAATCGTTCACCGCGCAAATGTTTTGCCAGATCAAAAAGATTTTTTACCGGCATAACATTGATACCGGTTACCAGTGCCGCTTCATAAACATTGTCTTCCGGGACGTATATTTCTGTAAAGTTGTTTTCTTTGGCGAATAGCGCGATGGGCAGTACGCCTTGCACGCGGCGCACGCTTCCGTCCAGCGCCAGTTCCCCGATAAATAATTTTTTTCGGTAATCAAAAGAAAGTTGTTCCGTCGCCAGTAGAAATCCTATGGCCATCGGCAGGTCGTAAATCGGCGTATTTTTAGGCAGATCGGCCGGAGCCAGATTAACGGTGACGCGTCCGCATTGATGAGGAGATTTGAAGCCGCTGTTTTTAAGCGCGGCGCTTACGCGGTCGCGAGATTCTTTGATAGCAATATCCGGCAAACCGACTAATGTGAAATGATGCAAACCGGCGGATAAAATATCCACCTCTACTTCCACAAAAACACTTTCTAGTCCGAGCGTTGCCGCGGAAAAAACCCTAGCTGACATAGTTTTTTGAGAAAATTTAAGAATCGTGAATCTGGAATCAGGACTGGAAACGGCTTCAAATATTCCGCTTTCTAGTTTTTAATGGTATTTCGACTCCATCGGATAATAATACAGAGAGTTCCGATAGTAAGCAAGACATCGGCTATATTGAACACTGGCAAGAACGGCAACGTTATATAGTCTGTAATACAGCCGAATCGTGTGCGCTCCAAAAAATTGCTCCCGCCGCCTGATATTATCAGAAGCCACGGCCATTCCAGGCTCAAAGACGTTTCTTTCCACCACTGTCGGATTAAAAGCAGGCTCACTCCGAAAATCACAGGCGCAAACCACTTTGGTAGAGGAATGTTCAGTGACCAGCCATGATTACAAATAACTGTATAACTCTCTGTTTCAATTATCCAAGAACGCAACCAAAAATGCAACCAAAGAAAAAAAACTACGAAAAGCGCTAAATAAAATACTTTTCGCAGTCTCATAATTAGAATTAGCTTCAGTTCAAATGGCTGTACGAGCGGCCGGGTAGGCTTTCAAACGCTCCATGCTGATTTCTTGGCCGGTTTTCTCGCATATACCGTAGGTTCCTTGTTCTATTTTTGCCAAAGCGCGATTCACTTCTTTTAACTGGTTTTCCAGATTTGACTCCAAAGCCAAATTATCCACATAGCTCTCAACTTCAGTGGCGTTTTCGTCCGGATCAGTGCCAATGTTCTCGATTCTGGTCTCGTAATGGTTTTCCGCGCCAGTGGCTTTTGCCATTAAAACTAGCTCCGCCTGCAAACGAGATTTTTCGTCCAGAAGTTTTTGTTTGAATTCTGCAATTAGCGTAGGATCAAGCGGCATAAACGTATTTTTAGAATTAACTTAAATATCTTTATGTGACAAGTGTACCAAATAACAGGCCAGCTGTCTAGAAAAAGATGTGTTCCAAGTGCCGGACAGAAGCTTCTTTAGTTATTTTATTATAAATTATAGAAAGGGCGTCAAAATGATAGGCGGCTGATTCTTGGCGTTTTTCTCGGAGATAATGCTTCGCGATGCGTTCCAGTTTACGCAGTTTGGCGGGCGTGATGCTGGCTTCCGGAAGCAAGTCGTCTTGTTTTGGCGCGTAGCGCGTTTTTACTTCCACAAAAACTAACTCTTGTTTTTTTTGGGCCACGATGTCAATTTCTCCCAAACGCCGACCAAAAGTGTTGCAATAATTGGTTTCCAGTATCTTGTATCCTTTTTGTTGTAAGTAACGACAACCCAATTTTTCACCCAAAGATCCGGCTTCAGATTGTAAAGAAAATGTTCCCATAAGATGTTTTTGGCTTATATATGGATTATAGCATCTTATCCCTGCCAGTGCTTTCGCGTGGATGAACAACAAAAAAACGGCCATTAAGCCATTCGTACCTACTTCTCCCGACACACTATTCAAAAAATGTTGGTGTCGGGCGCTACGTGCGCCCAATAAAATAAAATATTTGGCTGTAGCGCCCGAACTGCATGTGCCAACAGGTATGCCGGTTACTTAGTCCCGGGTGAGAGGACATTGGTAATCCAATTCGCATTCCTGTAGTTTGTGCTCATGCTCTTGTCTCTTGTAGCTGGTCTAACGTTCAACTACTTATCCCTTCACCGTTCTCTGGCACTAAGCCTTTGGTTTTTGAAAGAACGATTTTTTATTTCTTTTTGTTTTTTTCCTGGATTTTATTTTTTTCAGGAAGAAACTTTGTTTTTGTTTTAGTCCTCGTGTTAGAGCGAGGCGGTCCCGATACGTTGCCGAGACACTTGAACAGTGAAAGAACTCCGCCCACAATTAAGCGAAAATTGTGACGAGGGGATCTTCCACTGTTTAGAAATCGTCTTTACTGCTTGACGGCTGAAGAGAGATTGTTAAAGTTCAACATTTACCTATCAAGTGTATCAAAAAAAAAGCCTCTAGTCAATCAAAATTTCCGCCGTTGCTTTATTTGAAACATTTTTGGCGACTATCCAAAAAAACATTATCACTTTCTCTTTTGGCGCGCGAAAAATAAGTAAATTACTTTTTAGTGAGTTTTTACATTGTAATCAAATATGGCTCGGAGAGTGTTCTTGCTGGTGCCTATGATGAGGCGATTAGCGTAAAATGCGTAGTCAAGTGAGATTTTGTTATCAATATCAAAGTTTATAAAGCGTATGTCAAGTCCATTGTAATGACTTGATTGGAGGGCCAGTTTTTTCTCTATATTGATATTAGGCTCAAGAGTGAACGCTCGTAGTGCGTATGGTAACTTTGATTCTGTTTCTTTGACGGCATCAGTGGCTGTTTGAGTATCGGTATCTTTGAAGTTTAAGACAAGCCCGAAGCGCACCCAGCCCGCATCATTATAAGCGTACAGAGAAAATGTTTCTTGAGTGAGAGCAAGTATTTTTGAGTCTAACTCAAGTTTTAAAAGAAGGGCGAAACGGCTAAACGCGAGCGGATTGTTATTTTGGTCAGTAACTAGAAACTCTATGGGTTTTGTGAGATTAGATTTCTTGATGCGTTCCGCGACTTGAGATAAAGTGGCGCGGATATCTTCAGGAGAAACTGTTTCCGTGTCAAAAGAAAGATAATTTGGTTTATCTGAAGAAAAAGGTTGAGGCACGGGCGCTGAATTTTCCTCCGGTGTTTTCTGTATCTCGGAAACCTTTTCCATCGTATTTGAAGCTGATGGTGGCTCCAAAGTTTTTTCTTTATAGTTAAATGGTATTTTCCCGTCTAACAAAAAGCGCCACGCTCCCAAAATTCCAGCCAAAAGAAACACCACCGCGAAAACACCTATCCATAACATTTTGTGGCTTTGACTTTGCTGGTTAATGAGGATATTGCCTTCAAGAGCCGCTGAAGGCAAGCCTTTTTCTGTAATAGACCGTGCTGAATAAGTGGACGGCGATCGTTTGGGAGTAACAGCGGAAGTGATTCCAAAAGGGCTTTGTGGTTCTCCCGTTTCCTCTTTTTGATTCAGTAGTTTGGCAGGAGCGGTGTTTTCTTGAGAAAAATTTATTGGCGTTTGGCGTAGGGTTTCAAAATCTTGTGATTGAAGAGGTTCTGATATTCCGCTTCCGGCATTCTTAATGTCATCCCGCATAGTACGCACTGCGAAAGCGGCGCCGGATGTTTTGTTTGGTAATGTATGCGAGGAAGATGGTTTATGGAAAAACCAAGAAGAAAACGACATATATTTTTTGTCACGTCAGTTACAAAAAGAGAGAATGCCACATCTCTCTTTTAGTATACACCAAATTTTTTCTTTGCGCACTAAGACACGTTACCTTCGTGCATTTTTCGCAAAGCGGCTTTGTGTGAAAGATTGATACGTCCCTGCTGGTCAATTTCTTTGACAATGACCGGTACGATATCGCCGATGTGCACAATATCTTCCACGTTATTGACGCGCTGTTCAGCCAGCTCGGAAATATGAATTAAGCCTTCTTGGTTGGGTAAGACTTCAGCAAATGCGCCAAAATTCATAATGCGCGTGATACGAGCCTGAAACAACTCGCCAACTTTCACTTCGCGTGTGAGATTATTGATCCACTCCACGGCCTTTTGCGCACTGGTTTCGTCCGCGGAAGTGATAAATATTGATCCGTCATCTTCAATATCAATGGAAACTCCGGTTTCATCAATAATTTGATTGATAATCTTGCCTCCGGTGCCGATGACATCGCGGATTTTACTCGGATTGATATGCAGGGTAATTATACGCGGAGCGTAGGGAGACAAATTGGCGCGAGGCTGGGGAATAACTTCCGCCATTTTATCCATAATGAACAGTCGCCCTTCTTTGGCTTGCGCAATTACCACTTTGAGCATTTCTGGTGTCAGACCGTCTATTTTTACATCCATCTGTGCGGCGGTAATGCCGTCTTTTGTTCCGGCTACTTTGAAATCCATATCGCCAAAATGATCTTCCAGCCCTTGGATGTCGGATAATACTTTGTAGGCGTCATTTTTGTCCATAATCACCCCCATAGCTATACCAGCTACTGGTTTTTTGATGGGCACGCCGGCGTCCATTAAAGAGAGCGTGGATCCGCAGGTGGAAGCCATAGAAGAAGAGCCGTTGGACTCCAAGACTTCGGAAACGAGTAAAATCGTGTAGGGAAATTCTTCTTTGTTGGGCAGAACCGGCAGAAGAGCTTTTTCCGCCAAAGCGCCATGACCTATTTCACGGCGTCCCGGTCCGCGCATCGGCTTGATCTCGCCGACGGAATACGGAGGGAAATTGTAAAAATGCATATAGTGTTTTTTGGTGTCGGTTTCCATGGTATCAATGACCATCTGATCACCGGGGGCGCCGAGCGTCGTGACTGTGAGCGCCTGCGTTTCACCGCGCGTGAAGAGTCCTGTGCCGTGCGTGCGCGGCAAGATGCCGACCGCGCAAGTGATCGGGCGAATTTCCGTGAGACCGCGGCCATCCGGACGGGAGTCTTTTTCCAGGATATTCTTATGCACCGCTTCGTCCGATACCTCATCTACGATAATCGTCAATAATTCGGAAAGATTTTTTTGCTCGGGATATTTTCCGGCGGCGTATTGAGTAATCTTATCTTTGATTTCAGAGACCTTTGTTTCTGATACCTGCTTGGGACGAAGATACAGCGCTTCCGCCAGACCCAATTCGGCGCAGACTTTGCGGATATCAGTCTCAAATTCGGGAGAGCCCTGAAGCAGAGAGGCTGGGCGTTTGGCTTTGCCGGCTTGCGTACGTATTTCTTCAATAAAACGAGCGATTTTCTGGAGTGCCTCAAAACCAAACTCAAGGGCTTGAACCATTTTTTCTTCCGCAATCTCTTGGGCGCTAGCCTCAATCATATTGATCTTTTCTTGAGTACCCGATAAGAGTAAATCCAGAGCGCCGCCTTCGCGTTCTTCGCTGGAAGGGTTCAGAATAAAATTGCCGTTTTGCAGGCCGACTCGCACCGCGCCAATCGGGCCATTCCAAGGGATATCAGAAAGCGTGAGCGCCGCCGAAGCCGCGATCATCGCCACGAGATCGGGATCATTTTCGCCGTCATATGACAGCGTAGTCACCACCACTTGCACTTCGTTGCGCATCCGGCTGTCAAATAGCGGACGGATGGTGCGATCTACGGCGCGGCCAGAAAGAATAGCGTCGTCCGAAGGTCGCCCTTCACGTTTTATAAAACGCGAGCCTTTGATTTTACCGGCGGCATAATAGCGCTCCTCATAATCCACCATCAGCGGAAAATATCCCGTGATTTTGGACATTTCTTTGCTCATTACAGCAGCCGCGAGCACCACAGTGTCGCCGTAACGCGCCGTTACCGCTCCGCTGGCTTGTTTGGCCAACGTACCCGTCTCAATGACAAGCTCGCGCCCTCCCAGTTGGAGAGACCATTTTTTCTCTTGCATACATTTCTGTCCGCAAGCAAGCTAACAAACACGCAATTGAAAAGTGAAAAGTGAAATCACCATCCATCATCTTTTATCTCCCATCACTTATCTCTTTTCCAATTGTGTGGCTATTAATCCTGCCCGCAGAATAATTAAAATAATTAAAAAACTTATGACCTGCTCATACTCTATCGGAGAGCCCGCTATTTGTCAAAAAAAACGAAAGAAAAAACAAGCCTAAAGAGAAAAGCTTGTTTCTTATTCTAAATTTGTTATATCAAGAACCGTCTTTTGTTTTCTGAAAGATTTATGAAATCATCGGCGGCATCCACTAATTTTTGGCTGGCCGATTCCGCGAAAGCGATGGCTTCCACACGGCAACCATAAGTGCTTTGGATGTATTCTACCAAAGACACATAATCTCCGTCACCGGAAACGATCACCACCACGTCCAGCTTGGCGGCCATCTTGATAGCGTCAACGGCGATGCCGACATCCCAATCGCCTTTTTTGGATCCATCGGGAAAAATCTGCAGATCTTTTGTTTTCACTTCAAAACCGCTTTTTTCCATGGCCTCAAAAAATTTTTCTTCCGTCGCTTCAATAGTTTTGATGCCGTAGGCTATGGCGCGAATAAGCTTGCGATCTCCCGTGGCCGCCAAGAGCACGTTTTTGAAATTCACTTTTTTGCTGTACAAGACCCGCGCGCTGTAATAGAGGTTTTGGATGTCCACCAAGACACCGACTCTTTGTTCCGCAAACTTTGCCATAATTGTGATTACTTAAGTCCCAGACTTTTTACCACCGTCTTGTATGATTTCTCGTTGGTTTGTTTGAGATAATTCATCAATTTCTTGCGTTTGGACACCATTTTCAAGAGTCCGCGGCGGGAATGGAAATCTTTCTTGTTTTTTTTCAAATGTGTCGTGAGTCTTTTGATCTGCTCCGTGAAAAGAGCAATTTGGTATTCCGAAGACCCGGTATCTTTGTCGTGACGTTTGACTGGTTCGGTGGCTTTTTCTTTTTGCTTATGCGTGAGTGTCATAGCTCTATGTGTCAGCGAGATGCTCGTTTCGCTAGGGAGTGAAACCAATATCTGCTCGTGATTAAATTTAACAATTCGTACTTTAGCATTCTTGTCGCGGTTTAGCAAGACCATGTACAAGATGGGTACATAGGTGACAAGGGGCTGGCTTTTATGGGCGCATGGTATCCAAGGGAGGTATGAGGTCGGTGATAGTTGTATTCAATCAGCCATTTAGTCAGATTGCGGTTGAATATCTCCGGATCAGAGTGGGAATTGCCCAGATCAATGAATTCTTCTTGGAGAGTGCGGTTGAACCGTTCGTTGTTGGGATTGTCCTTAGGAGTTCTGACTCGGGAATAATATTGTTCGATTTGGAGCTTCTCGCAAGCAGTCTTGAAATACTTCTCGAATCCCGTGCCATTATCATGTCCGACTCTAGGTATTTTTCCTTTTACTTAGTGGAATTATAGGGTTTTAAAGAAACGAAAGAGCTTTTTCCTTTGGCGTTCTGCTGGAAGTTTCTCTTTAGTTCGTTTTCCACATTCTCTTAAAAAGTTCTCTCACATTTTCCGCCATGACTCGATCATGAATCTCTATCAAATAGTGCGGCCGCTCTCGGGTCATAATCATAAGTATGTAATCCCCGACTACAACATGTGTTGCGGTAAATTCTGAATTTCCTTCTAAGTATTTAATATGCCGTTGGGCGGAGTAAGATTTTTTGCTCATCACCCTGGTCTCAACAAGTCTCTTATTGGTAAAGAGGTTGAGCGTGATATTTTTGGGAAAAGTCGTCCAAAAGTGATCAGCCCAATCTTGATACTGCTCAAGAAGAGTGTGGTCTTGAAACCCCCACCATGTACTATCTGCCTCTAAACCACTTTTTGCCCACACAGGAGATTGTTGTATAAGGAAATCCCGCAAACTTGACTCGTCAATAAAACGAATTTTGGGTATCGAATACTTGCCTTGTTTCGGCAATTGTTTTAACTCCTGAATCAGTGACGGAATCTTTTGTTTTATTTCAACAAACTTTTTCTCTTGGTTTTTTATAAGATTGTTGAGGGCGTCTTCTCCAGAAGAAACAAAGTACTTTGCTGCTCCTGCTATATCCTCGGCAATAAGGCCTTTCTTAGTTAGCTCTTTTGCAACGCTGTAGACAGTTGGGCGATTAATCGATGTCAGCTTGGCAACCCGAGCAGGTAATATTTTCTGATATTGAAGCACACAAAGATACACCGCGATCTCTTTTTCAGAAAATCCTATCTCTTTTAGTTTTTGTTGAATCATAATGCCATGATAGCAAATACACTATTGTTGTCAATACTATTTCAACAGTATAATATCCTTTATTTATGCAGATTATCATCATTTATGTACAACTTTATTCAAAATGATGTTGACAATATAGAATCGTTATGATAACATTATCATTAGTAAGTTCTCAATTACGAGAACCATAGGTACGGGGTTCATTAACAAAAAGGAGGAAGTCATGAAAAAGAGCACAGAACATTGGGTATGTAATGGCCACTTCGTTTCTTGGCGCAAATCCACCGGTAGCGCGCCGCTTAAAAAATACCTGACCGAATTCAACAATGCCGGAAAAGTAATCTTTAGCGAACTAACATCAATTGGACATATTGCTCCAGTTAGATATGACCTCGGCATGATTGGAACAGAGGGTATATATTACACTCGTGTTTGTTCCGCAAAAATACTCAAAGTTCCTAAACAGCGAGGTTATGTTGCCGTAATTATGGTCGGTGAGGAGCATATTTCCTTCAATGATCTTAATGATCTGGAAAAAAGCACATCTTCTAGACCAAAGCTACCGCGGGAGTGGAGTGGATTTAATCGAGATACTGAGATCTTAGGACTTACCATTGAAAAACCGACTGGAGGAAAAAATATTATCGTCTGCGGTGATATATGTGCACCTGAAGAAATTGCTCCGCTGTATCAGAACGGGTGCCTGGTAGGAATAGATGTACTGGGAGAAACAACCACATTGGAGTCATTTGCATGGCGTGGTGAAAGTTATGACTCGTTGTGTCTACGGGTGGTGTTGTTTAGATATTGTGATGATCTGTTTGGTTTAATGGAGATATTCGAGAAAGACGGAATGGGGCGCAAGACGAGTAGGGCATCAATCATATCGAAAATGGGTAAATAAAAAAGACAAAGTCTCATTGAAGCCATCGGGTGAAAACTCGATGGCTTTTTCTATCCCGGAATATTTCAGGATTACTAAAGTATCCTGCATCAAATAAACACAACTCATTTTTTTGAAATGAGTTGTGTTTATTGTGCGACGCGGAAGAGATATAATGGTATGGGATAAATCAAAATTAGCAATTCTAAATCAAAGTAAACGCGGCGACGCGATCTCCCGATGGCGATTTCATTACGCGCACGCCTTGCGTCACGCGGCCTAAGAGCGGCACGCTTTTGAACGGTATACGGATGATGGTGCCTTTTTCTGAAGTCAGGAGGAGATCGCTTTCAATGGCCGCTATACTGGTGACGGCTGCGCCGATCAACTTGCCGGTTTTAGCTGTCACGTTCATTGTCTTGATGCCGGAGCCTCCGCGCTTTTGCACTTTGTACGACTTGAGTTCACTGCGTTTGCCGTAGCCATTTTGCGAGAGAATCAATAGTTCCAAACCTTTTTGCTCATCTTTTTTCACCGCGTTCATCGCGACAATTTTGTCACTGCCTTTGAGTTTCATACCGCGCACGCCGGAAGCATTGCGTCCCATTGGTCGCACGTCGGTTTCTTTGAAACGGACAGCTTGTCCTTCGGAAGTGGTGAGAATAATTTCATCGCTTCCGGTGGTCGGCCGCACCCAGCCCAAAACATCGCCCTTGTCTAATTTAATTGCGATGAGCCCGCTCCGGCGCACGTTTTCTAGGTCTTCCAATTTGGTTTTTTTTATCGTGCCGTACCGAGTCGCCATAAACAGATATTTGAACGCGTCGTTTTGATTGAAGGCGATGAGCGCGGTGATTTTCTCTTCCGTTGAGAGCTGGAGAAAATTAACGATCGCTTGGCCTTTAGCTATGCGCGAAGACTCGGGAATCTCGTAGGCTTTGGTTTGAAAAACTTTTCCCGTGTCGGTGAAAAACATCAGATTGTCGTGCGTCTCTATTGAAAGTACCTGTGCGATGCGATCTTCTTCTTTGGTGGTTGCGCCAATTACGCCCTTGCCGCCGCGCTTTTGCACGCGATAGACTGCCGGGTTCATTCGTTTGATATAGCCGTCTTCGGTCAGCGTGATGATGGCCTCCTCATTGGCGATCAGATCTTCTTGTTTGAATTCTGTCACGCCGGTTTTGACGACTTTCGTCTTGCGTTCATCACCGAACCGGTCTTTTACTTCGGTGAGCTCGCTTTTTACTAGCCCTAGGATTTTGGCGCGATGTTTCAAAAGATCTTCGAGAGAAGCAATCAGTTTTATTTTTTCTGCCAGCTCGTCTTCGATTTTCTTGCGTTCCAGTCCCGCGAGAGCTTGCAAACGCATTTCCAGAATCGCAGTCGCCTGTTTTTCAGAAAGCTTGAATTTTTTCATCAAATTGCGATGAGCCTCTTCTTTGGTCGGAGATTTCTTGATCGTCTCAATTACCGCGTCGATATGGTCCAGCGCTGTTTTCAACCCTTCTAAAATATGCGCGCGGTCTTTCGCCTTTTGCAAATCATATTTCGTCCGTCGTACAACGACTATCTCGCGATGTTTGATGTAATGTTCGAGAATGGCTTTCAGAGTCAGCACCTGCGGATCCACTCCGTCCACGAGCGCCAGCATATTCACATTGAAATTTTTCTGCAGATCCGTCATCTGATACAACTGGTTTAAGACTTTTTGCGGAGACGCTTCTTTCTTCAACTCCACCACGATCCGCACGCCGTCTTTGTCGGATTCATCGCGCAGATCTCTGATGCCCTGCACCGCGTCTTCTTTCACCAGATCGGCGATCTTCATAATCAGATTCGCCTTGTTCGTCGCGTAGGTGATTTCCGTGACGATAATTTGAAAATGGCCGGTTTTACTTTCCACGATTTCCGCTTGGGCGCGCGTCATAATCGGCCCTTTCCCCGTGGCGTAAGCTTCGCGGATATCCCTTGTGTTGTAAATAATGCCGCCTGTGGGGAAATCCGGACCTTTGATGAATTGCATCAGGTCATCCACGCTCGCTTCCGGATGCTCAATCAAATGACAGATGCCATCCACTAACTCATTCAAGTTATGCGGCGGAATGTTGGTGGCCATGCCGACCGCGATGCCGACGGTGCCGTTCAAAAGAAGTTGCGGAAGTTTGGCCGGCAGTACGAGCGGTTCTTCGTGCATACCGTCAAAATTGGGCACGAAATCCACTGTATCTTTATCAATATCCAAAAGCATTTCTTCCGCTATAGCTTTGAGTTTGGCTTCGGTATAGCGATAAGCGGCGGCGCCATCACCGTCCATCGAGCCGAAGTTGCCCTGTCCCCATACGAGTGGGTAACGCAGAGAAAAATCTTGCGCCAAACGTACCATCGTATCGTATACGGCTGTGTCACCGTGGGGGTGCCATTTTCCGAGCACTTCTCCGACGACGGTAGCGGATTTGCGAAACTTGGCCGTTGAGCGCAGTCCGGTAGACCACATAGAATAGAGGATGCGCCGATGCACCGGTTTCAGTCCGTCGCGGACGTCAGGCAAGGCTCGCGCTACGATGACACTCATTGCGTAGTCGAGGTAAGATTGTCGCACCTCGTCCGTGATAGAACGATTTTCTAATTTTCCGTCATGAAAAGTTTTTTCTGACATACACAGCTAATGGGTTTTTTGATTAGGGCGCTGGCGTTGGTGCTTCCGGTGCGTTATCCTCTACGCCATTTTCCGTCCTTGCGCTTTGGGGGCGGAACTGACCTTCAAAATATTCTTGGCCGGTTTTTTCATCTTTTTTGTTTGCGCCCAGCGGAGCGGATTGTTCCAGTAAATTGTTCAGCGACGGAATTTTTACGTCAGGCAATTGTTCCTTGCCTTTCTCCGCAGTGCTGGAAACATCGCGGCTGATATTCTGAAAACTTTCTTTCAGCGATAAGAGCCAAACCCCAATCACGAATATCATAGAGACAGTAAGACAGATGAAAACATAGCGCATTCGGATATGTTCCGGTTGGGCGCGCACCCATTCTATTTTTTCCCAAACATCTATTTTCATAATTAAACTCCCCGTTCCATTAAAATCACTTCCATCAGTTTGCCGTCCAAGTCTTTCTTCTTGATATTTAGTTTCGGAAGCGTCTGCGTCGGACAATTACCCATCGCGGAACAAAAGGCTTTTTCCGTTTCCAGAGGCAACGTCAATCCGGGAATTTTATAATGCATCGGAATCACGATGCGCGGTTCAATCTTACGCACCAGTTCGGCGGCTAGCTTGCTGTCCAAAGCATCGGCTCCTCCAATCGGAATAAATAGTATATCCACGCCATTTAGTTTATCCAGCATCTCCGGCGATAAATTGTGCCCCAACGCTCCCAGATAACAAATATGAATATCCTCGCTTTCAAAAATAAAAATAACATTTTGTCCCCTCTCTACGCCTTCTTCTGTGTCGCGATAAGCCGGAAAACCAAATGCTGTCATACCTTTGACGGCATATTCTCCCGGCGCGTCCAAAACGACAGTCTCATTACCAAAAGCACCCGGCATTTCCTCGTTTCCGTGAGAAATCAACACTAAATTAACTTGACCGGCGGGTGCGCGCAAGCCGGAACCTTTGGGCAGAAGATCCGTCCAAATAACTACGTCTTCCGTGGCGCGTCCCGCCGGCTTCGTGCTGATTTTGAAACAAAAATCACCGTAATATTGGATGTTCATAATAAGAAAGATATGCTTCAGTGTAACAAATCGTTCGCTCTCTGTCCATCTGCGCTTGCTAAAAAGAATATCTTATCTTATACTCTTTCAATGAGATGAAAGACGCTCTATCGGGGTAATTGGATAACACAACTGAATAAAGGATGCTCTGATCCTTTGGCTCAAGCGTTTTTTCCAAACACCCGAATCGTGGTGTTTTTTGTTTTAGATAGGCTATTTGCCCAGTATAATTTATTAACCGCGAGTTTCTTGGGCAGGCTCGCGAGAGTTTAGATAATTTACGCTTTATGATCAAAGTTTCACCCGTCACTAAAACTGAAGCCACTCCGTCTCCAATGGAAGAGCTTTTGAGTAAACACATTGTAGAGGTGCCTGAAGTCGGCGATGTAGTCCAAGGTGTCGTTATTTATGTTACCTCAAGTTCGGCTTTGGTTGATCTCGGGCCGCTCGGCACCGGTATAGTTTTGGGTAAAGAAATGCGAGACGGACTTGGTCCGGAGGGCAAATTGCAAGTCGGCGCCACGGTCACTGCCACTTTACTGGACTATGAAAACGAGGATGGCTACATTGAGCTATCCATTCGCGAAGCTTCTTATGAGAAATCCTGGGATGACATTGAACGAAAATTGATAAACCGCGAGGTGGTAATTACCAAAGTCGTTGAAGCTAATAAGGGCGGATTGATGATAGAAATCAACGGCATTGCCGGTTTTTTGCCCGTATCTCAACTTTCCAGCGAGCACTACCCGCGCGTGGAGGACGGAGACAAGAATAAAATCCTCCATCTTTTAAAAAAACTGATCGGACAGGAAGTGCGCGTGCGCATTTTGGACGCCGATCGTGAAAATCAAAAATTGATCACCAGCGAGAAAGCCGCGCAAAGCGAGAAAGAACAGGAGCTGGTCAATCTGCTCCGGGTCGGAGATATTGTGCGCGGCGAAGTCAGCGGTGTGGTAGACTTTGGCGCTTTCGTAAAATTCACCCCGTCTGTCAAAGAAGGAGAGAAAATTCCAGCGGAAAAATTGGAAGGCCTAGTGCATATTTCCGAGCTGGCTTGGCAACTGATTGACGATCCGCGCGAGATTATCAAGACCGGAGATACGGTGGAAGCCAAGATTATAGGCATTGATGATACTCGGATTTCGCTTTCTATGAAAACTCTCAAAGAAGATCCGTGGAGCGCCGTGCTGGATAAGTATAAGGCGGAAGATATCGTTTTAGGCAAGGTGGACAAGATCAATCATTTTGGCGCTTTTGTTTATTTAGACAAAGATATTCACGGACTCGCCCACGTGAGCGAGTTTCAGGAAGTCTATCCCGGAAAAAAGATAGAGCAAGTTTTCAAAGAAGGTGAAACTTATACCTGGAAAATTTTGTCCATTGAACCCAAGAGCCATAGGATGGGGCTGATTCCCGTCAAAGAAGGCGCGGTCAAAGAAACCGCAGAAGTTAAGGAGGTTAAAGTAGTCAAGAAAAAGAAAACCAAAAAGGAAGGCGAGGTTTAAGGAATTTTGCCAGAGCTCTTGTTTGGTAAAAGTAGTTTTATACAACCCGTCGGTTAACAAAAACCGAATATGGAAGATTATTCCAAAGTCTTTATTATTTCCGGTCCGGCTGGTTCCGGGAAAGATACCATTATTGCCGAGTTAAAGAAACTTCTGCCTGTCACACAGGTTGTCAATACCACTACCCGCGCGCCGCGTCCGGGAGAAATGAACGGTCGGCCATATTATTTCGTTTCACGGGTGCGTTTTGAACAAGACATCGCTGAAAATAAATTCATTGAATATTCTACCAATGAAAACGGCGAGCGGTATGGGGTGACTCGCGGAGAGTTGGAACGTGCCGCCAATTCAAACAATACCGTAATTTGGCAAATGGACTGGAAAGGCGTGATAGCCGTTAAAAAACTTTTTCCTCAAATTACCGCGTTTTTTATCAGTGCGCCGCTTTCTGTAATGGAGAACCGCTTGCGTGAACGAGATATGGCAAAAGGCGAGGCTTATTTTCAAGAACGTTTGAATTACGCCCGCGAATGGCTCAATCACACAGACATATATGACTACACTATTGAAAACGAACAAGACAAACTCGATGAAGCGGTCAACAAAATTATTACAATCATCAGGCAAAAAACCTCTCTCGCGTGAGGAAATACTCTCCCCTTTCGCGCGCAGTTTTATCAAGCGCGTCCAAAACACGGTTAAGAAATTTGAACTTTGGCAAAAGCGCGATTCTTTTGTGGTGGGCATTTCCGGCGGTCCGGATAGCCTGTGTTTATTGGATGTTTTGTCTCGGCTTTCTCAAAAATATGCTTTCAAATTATATGTGGCGCACGTCAATTACCATCTGCGCGGGCAGGCTTCTGATTTGGACGAAGCGCTGACGAGAGCCGCGGCCGCGCGTTATGGTCTCCCCTGTTTCGTTTTTTCTCAAAAAAAGAAATTGGCAAGCGACGCGGAAGAAGTTTTGCGCGATACTCGTTACGCTTTTTTTGAAAGCTTACGGAAAAAAACCGGAGCGCAGCATATTGCGATCGCCCATAACCAAAACGATCAGGCGGAAACACTGCTGATGAGACTTCTGCGCGGTGCGGGACTTTCCGGATTGTCCGCGATGCGCGCCAAAAATGAATATATCATTCGCCCGCTGATTGAAATGAGTCGGGCTGATATCATACGTTATCTTCAGGAACGCTCTTTAGCGTTTCGGGAAGATCAAAGCAATACCGATCAGCGTTATTTGCGCAACCGCATTCGTCACCAACTCATTCCTTTTTTGGAAAATCAGTTTCAGCCGCGAACCGTGAAATTGCTGGCGGAAACCGCTCTCCTGCTTGGCGAAGATTATGCTCTTTTGCAAAAACAGCCTGCGAATTTTTCTGTCCAGCGCGATGTGAACGGCGCAAAATTTTCCCGCGCCGCTTTTCTCGAATTGCCAGACGCTTTGTTGCGCCGTGAACTGCGCGCTTTGCTCCAACCATTGCTTGGCGGAAAAAATCCGTCAAAAAATCTCATAAATGAACTTGCTCAAGCGCTCAAAAGCCAGAAAAATAAAACCCAGACCGTTACCTTCAAAGGATTGAAGTTTGTTCGCAGAGGTGATACAGTTAGGCTGTTTCAATTTTAGCAGTATTATTTAAGGATTCACGACTTATGGAAAAAATTTTGAAAAATATCTCCACTTTGATTCTGATTTTTTTGCTCGTGTCCGGTGTCATTATTCTCTACCAGTCGCCTGAAGCCAAGTCAGACACGATCTCTTTGAGTGAGCTCGTCACGGAGATCAATCAAGATCAAGTGAAAACCATCGCTATCCAAAATAACGCTCTGGAGATTGAACTGCGAGACGGAAAGAAACAAAAAGCCAGCAAAGAATCGGAAAGCTCTCTTTCTGAAACACTCGCGAATTACGGTGTTGACAAAGAAAGGCTAAAAAATGTTTTAGTCACGGTCAAAGAGGATTCTGGCGTCGGTTTTTGGTTGGCGGCCATCTTGCCTTTTCTTATCCCGTTTATTCTTATCGCCACCTTCATTTGGTTTATGATGCGTCAGGCGCAACGCGGCAATACTCAAGCGCTGTCTTTCGGTATGAGTCGCGCGCGGATGCTGGATCCCAGAAATAAGAAAAAGCGTGTGACTTTTGTGGATGTGGCCGGAGCCAAAGAAACCAAAGCAGAATTGGAAGAAGTCGTGGATTTTTTGAAGCATCCGAAAAAATTTCTCAATATGGGTGCCAAAATTCCCAAAGGCATTCTCCTTCTGGGTCCTCCGGGTACAGGCAAGACTCTGATGGCCAAAGCGGTCGCTGGTGAAGCGGGCGTACCTTTCTTCAATATCAGCGGTTCGGAATTTGTGGAAATGTTCGTGGGTGTCGGTGCCAGCCGCGTCCGTGATCTCTTCAAACAAGCCAAGAAAAACGCTCCGGCCATTGTTTTCATTGACGAAATTGACGCGGTGGGACGGCATCGCGGAGCCGGTTTGGGCGGCGGACACGATGAGCGCGAGCAGACACTCAATCAGATTCTGGTGGAAATGGACGGTTTTGAAACCGATATGAGTGTCATTGTCATAGCGGCGACCAATCGTCCCGACGTGCTTGATCCCGCACTGCTTCGTCCCGGCCGTTTTGATCGGCGCGTGACAATGGATCTTCCGGATATCAATGAGCGCGAGCAGATTCTTGTTATTCACACCAAAAACAAACCACTGGAAGTGGATGTGAAGTTACGCGTGCTGGCGGAACGCACCCCGGGATTTTCCGGAGCTGATCTGGCGAACCTGTTAAATGAAGGAGCTATACTAGCCACCCGCCGTAACAAAAAAACCATCGGGATGTCGGAGCTCACCGAATCCATTGAGAAAGTGATTCTCGGCCCCGAGCGCCGCGGCCGCGTCATCAGCAAAAAGGAAAAAGAAATCATCGCTTATCACGAAGGAGGCCATGCTCTGGCGGCGGCGAATTTGTCTAATGCCGATCCGGTGCAGAAAGTTTCTATCATTTCTCGCGGCCATGCCGGCGGCTACACCCTTTCCGTTCCCTTGGAGGATAAAAGTCTGCATTCGCGCGATTATTTTTTGGACGAACTGGCGATATTGCTGGGCGGTTATGCCAGCGAGAAACTGATCTTTGGTGATTTGACCACCGGGCCGTCCAGCGATTTGGAACGCGCCACCCATCTGGCGCGCAATATGGTCACACGCTATGGTATGAGTCGTTTGGGTGCCCGTACTTTTGGCAAGAAAAACGAGCTGGTTTTCTTGGGACGCGAAATGCACGAAGAGCGAGATTATTCGGAAAAAACCGCGCAAGATATTGACAGGGAGGTTTCCCATTTGATTGACTCCGCTTTCCAACGTTCCACGGATATTTTGACTGAAAAACGCGTGATTTTGGATACACTCGCGCGCACGCTTTTGGAGAAAGAAACCCTAGAAAAAGACGAACTTGACGCGATCGTTGGTCAAACTGTCGCCAAAAAAGAAATTCCCGTTTAATCTTCTTTGTTCATTAATTATGAATATGGAAAAGTTGCGTTTTCACGAATTTTTCTCACAAGCTTGGCGCGCCTCTGTATCTCAAAAACTGGCGTGGGTATTTGGAATAATCGTGGGTATTTCCAGTATTGCGGCGACGCGCCCGGATATCGTCTTGCCATATATTTTTTATTTAAATAAATTTACCACCCCGATATTTTCGGAGAAAGTTTATAGCGAAGCATTTTTGATTTTTATTTGGCTAGCCTTGCTTTTTGTTGTGGGCGTGTTTGGGGAGGGTAACCTTATCTCTTCCCTCTCGTATATTTCTGGTAAAACAAACTTTTCTAATTATCCGAACACCCCAAAGGCCGCGAAACACAATTTTTTCCGCGCCCTGCTGGTGGACGGTTTGGCGCTTTGTTTATTACTGATAGCCATTGGTATCATCTCACTACCTATCGGGATAGCTTCTGCGCGCAATCCCGACGCGATGCGCTTGTTGACAACCTTAGGTCTGCTTACACTCACACCCATTATTATTGTTATTTTTTTTATTAGACAGTACGCGTTGTTTTATTTTCTCTTTTCTCCCCTTTCGTTGCGCGGCGCTGTTGAAACTGCTAGCGCCCTGTTTTCCCGCTTTTTTTCGCGGAGTTTGGCGTTTGGTGTATTTTTCGTCGCACTGACAATCTTCTTTACTTTTTGTGTGGAACTGATTACTCTAGGTATAGTTTTTCTCGCGCGCCAAATTTCTGTTCCTTTGGAAGAAGGACTGGTTTCTTTGGTAGCCAGTTTTGTATTTTTTGTCTGGTTTGCGATTTTTCAACAAGCGTTGTGGCTGGCTTTTTTCAAGTCAATTGCCGGAACGCGCGATACCCAAAAATCCACAGAAGAAAAATCAGCTGTTTTTACTGACAATCTGCCGGAAATTCCTCCGGTGAAAAATTGATCCCGCGTCCTGTGGGTGATTAGCTCAGTTGGTTAGAGCGTCACATTGACATTGTGAAGGTCACTGGTTCGAATCCAGTATCACCCACAAGGTGCGGGATGAAAATCGTTAGTTTCCTGGTCCGTCTATGGAGGTGGAATTCAGTATTATTGTCCACTAGATATATTATTACGGTCCTGCCGGCCCGTAATAAGCCGGAGGCGGCGGGGTGGTGGCATTGACGACAGCGTGGGTGCGTTGAGCCGTGTCATTTAAAAATACAGTTGCTTCTCCTTGTCTTTGTCTGGCTTCACGTGTGAAACCGCTTATCGCGTTATCCACCTTACCAATTTCATTGTGGAGTTTAGCTTGCATTTCCCCTAGGCCTCTTTGGATGAGATTTTTCATCATTCTGTTGCCCACTGCGAGTATGATACCACCCGCCAGTTCAGCTGGATTGGTCGCGCCAGTGACCACTCTATTCGCGAGCGTGCTCACATCCGTCACTATGGATTGAATGGAAGCCGCGGGCGTGAGAACCGTTCCGTTTCTTTGATTTGGTAAAAACCCGCCCGCCGAACCGGCTAAAATTCTTGCCTGCTCTTGTTCCATTGCCAGCCTTTGTTGATAGAATTGTTGGGTTTGCAGAGCGTATCCATATGGATTGTTGGCTGGATTGGAGAAAAATGCGTTAAACGCGCGCCAATCACCATTTGCGAACATCAACTCAGGATTGGGAGCATATTCATCCAAATTGATTACGTTGATTGCTGTGTTTTCTAAAATTGCCTGTCTGCCGACAGATTCCAGATACGCGCCATAGTTGCCCGCAAGATTGTCGTTAGAACCCACGCCGATATAATTGGATCCATAGGCTTTGCCACGCGTCGTCAGCGTGAAAAAATCATTCATAAACAAGTTTGTGCGTTGCGCCGGAGTCCGATAGAGAAAATCATTGTAATTAGTAATGAAGAGCGGTCCCTGCGTCCCCCCGCCTCCTGTAACCAGCTGGCCTACCTGGCTATTCATCACTTCTATGGCGGCTATCTTGAGCGCCGAAAGTAGAGCGCCTTCTATTTGACGCTCGATTCTTTGCATAGTGAATAGCATAATATTTGCCTCAGTCGGCTCGCCCCAGGCTCCAGCTTGCGCGCGCGGCACAGAGAACGTCAATGCTCCAATTAGTGTCACGACCAAAAATATGTAACGTGCCCGCATATTTTTTTGGGTATTTTGAAAAAAAAGCATAACACTTATAAATTCAAGGGGATCTCTTGAATACCATAATCAACTAATTTTTGGTGCGCCTCATTTATAAATCCCATAATACTTCCCAAAAGTCCCTGCGACTTGGAGAGCACGGCTATCTGTCCCAGAGGATCATCTTGAGACGCTTTTAATTCATCCTTGAGTTGCGTTGCATACATAGCCATTTTCAAAGCCTTGATGTGCGTATCTAGCATGGCCTCCGGCACTTCTATGTCTTTTAGCTCCCCTAGTATCTTTTCTCCGTGAGTTGATAATTGATTGATAGATTCCATATTTCCAGAAGATAATGCCGCGATCGAATCATTGGTAAGATTTGTGAGCATACTGCTTAAGTCATCTTCCGTCTGAAATGTGTGCGGTGAATTGTTCGCCATTATATATGCCACTACCGTCAGGTATTCAATAGCATCATTACGTTCCTGTTTTTTTCTTTTTTCCTCACTGAAATTTTTGGGCGGACCCTTCTTAATTTTAATGTCCGCGATATTGATTTCCGGCAGTGTGACTTCGCCGGTATTACTGCCATCCAGTACCTTTTGTACCGCCGCATCCACATCTTCCAAAGAAATCTCTTTTCCGTTTTGTTTGTTATTTTCCAGCAGAGCCGCGATTTCACTGGAGGTTTTTTGTGTCAAATTTTCAGCTGTTACCTGTGTAGCAGGCGACGAAAGCTCACTTGATGTTGGTTTAACAATTTTGTCTCCCGGCGCTGGTTTCAGAGGATCATAGCCGCTTTCTACTTCTACGCCGTCTCCGTATCCGTCGCCGTCGCTATCTTTCACGAAAGGGTTGGTGCCATAAAGTTTTTCTTCGTCATTACTTAATCCGTCTTGATCGGAATCTTGAAAAATATTTTTTGTGTTTACAATATCATCGGCGAACACGAAGAGCGCTGTGCTGAAAATAAGCAAGCTGAAAAAAATAAACAGCGCCAACCGCGTACTTTTTTCTGAAAAGCTGAAAAAAAATATTTTACGCATAGCTGATTTCTTTATGTGCTTTGATTATATCACAATTTTTTGAAATCAACGCCAGTTGTGGTGACAAAAAATATCCGGTATCAAGTTACAAGTGATCATTTTTTGTTTTACGATTACAAACGGACATGGAGTTTAATTAGTCAATTTTTTTTGGAAACAGCTAAAGCTAGAATTGTCCAAAGTAACAATTGTCCTTGCTGAATATCCCAAAAATAATGATCAAAAAGCATTATAATTGTGATATACACTAATAGAGAGCGCGACAGGTATAGAGCCACTTGACTTATGTTTGTTTCTGTTGTACAATTTTTATTCTGACAAACACTCCCCCAATATCTCGCGCGGAACATTTGTTTTGCGAACATATTTAATTTTTTAGTATTGTTTTTGAGTATTTCAAAAATGTTCCACGTGGAACATTTTTGCCACCGTTCTAAACCATAGAATGTTCCACGTGGAACATTTTGGCTGTTTCTTATAAATGTATAAACAAAAAACCATATAAATAAACCAAAACCTATTATTCCGGTTTCACTGAAAATAAGCAAAAATACATTGTGAATTGGCTGAAACTGCCATAATTCCAATTTTTCGGTGAAAAATTGTTGCATTGTGAATACAAATTGTCCTAAGCCCAATCCTTGAAAAAAATAATTTTGAAATAGAAATTGTATTGATCTCATATAAAATAGTCGTTCTATCAAGGGTTGAATTAAAAAAAGCCTTAAATTAAGGGAAAATAGCATAATTATCAGGAGAGCGGTTCCTGTAATAATCAATAATTGTTCCACGTGGAACAATTTCCCCATCTTTCGTACCATCTCCCAAATGTTCCACGTGGAACAATTTCCCCATCTTTCGTACCATCTCCCAAATGTTCCACGTGGAACAATTTCCCCATCTTTCGTACCATCTCCCAAATGTTCCACGTGGAACATTCTATGTGTGTTATAAATAAACATTATAAATCCAGTAATAAAGCCTAAAATAGCCGATTTAGAAAAACTTAAGAAAAGTGCTAGTAATTGAACAAAAATTAATATTCTGTATAACCAAACATTATCAAAATGTTCCACGTGGAACAATTGTTTTACTTTTTCGCAAATGTTCCACGTGGAACAAATGTTCAATAATTTCCAGAATGTTCCACGTGGAACATTTTTTGTGCTATCTCTAGCGATGGGATGTTCCACGTGGAACATTCTATACCCAAATATTAGTGGATAAGCTGTGGATATGAGTAAAGATATCCCCAAAAAACCGCCCAAAACGTTTGGATGGGGAAAGGTTCCGTAACTTCTTGTAAAAATATTGCCATTTATTAGGATTTTAGCAATTCCCGGATCGTAGACCGAAAAGACGCTTTCTTTTAAGAAAGTTAAACCAAGGGATCCTTGTTGGATGAATTGTAAAATAGCTATAATAGACTGAAAAAAGGCCGAAATTATAATTATGCTGAATATTATTTGCCAAAATGTTCCACGTGGAACATTTTTGCCACCATCCAGAACCCTGGAATGTTCTACGTGGAACAATTGTTTCACTTTTTTACAAATGTTCCACGTGGAACAATTATCCTGCCATTCCTGTTGTCCTAATGTTCCACGTGGAACATTAGATACAAGAATGTATAAATATAAAAAGTATCCCTCGGCTAGCTTGCTAAAAGTAAATAATGCTAAAAAGAAATTTGCTGACCAGAAAATAGACAGTCCTGACCAAAAAATAAAGAATAATGGAATAAAAATAGGGAGTAATAAAT
>JAHFON010000035.1 GCA_023261695.1 Candidatus Moraniibacteriota bacterium | reverse complement strand
TCTGTCCGCAGATCAACATACGCCAGTTGGGCGCGCTTCTCCGGAGGCAGTTCTTTGGCAAATAATAATTGAAGTGCGTTCAAAGACGACTCCAGCGGCACATCTGTGCCAAAATATGCCTCCCAGCCTTCAGCAGTTTTTACGCGGATTTCATTGGCTACGCGCGAGGCGGTAGTCAAGTGCGAGGAAAGCGGAATGCCGAGACGCTCTTCAAACATCTCTTTTAATTGAATAACTTGCAGGCCGTAACTTGGATCAAAAATTTGTTCCCCGATTGATACGGGCTTACTGCTCATATCAGTTATAAAGATCACGTAAGTCAAATTTTCTGGAAGCAGGGCACGGGAATTGTCTTGTGCCTTTCCGGCTTCGTCTATCAAAAAACATTGTTCTCCGGAAACGTCAGAATCCGTGGCGTTTGACGAAGATCCGCCGGAACACCAAAGGATAATTTTTTTTCTTTCGGTAACTTCCACGCGGAGACCGTCAGGAAAAACGCGGGTGACGCTAGCAGAGACCAAGAGCGGGTACTCTTTAAGTAAATCTTCTTCCAGATGGCGAGGCCGTGCCAAAAAAAAATTACGTCTGGGAAAAACGTCAAAATATTTTCCGGAAAAACGCTCTTTCACAAATCTACTCAATGTTTCTTCGGAAACTTCATTTGCGCCGAAAATCCGCGGTTCGGCAATGAGAAAAAATTCCGAGAAAAAAATTATGTAAAAAAGTGTCGCGAAAAATAACAGCCACAACGCGTAAACTCCTACTGGTAAACGAGGGGCCGGCCTCTGCTCAACCGACGCACGGGACTTGCGCCGATTCAAAAGTCTTCTTTGCAAAAACCGCGACTTTTCTTTTTGAAAGTGGGGTTTTTGGATGTGTTTCAATAAAAATCGCATAAAGAGTTATACAGAAAGAAACAATTTTTCCAGTAAAAGCCGCGTGTTACTTTGGGTATTTTTCATTAGCGTAAGCGTCTGCTCTACTCTCTCTAAAAGCTCAAAAAAACGTGTCGCGTATTGCGTCTCAACGCCTTTACCCGCCGTGGAGAATTTGAGAGCTTGAGTATGCAGTCCGGGCAACCACCATTCCAGCAAGCGTATACATTCCGGCACATTTTTGGAAAGCTCTTCGGCAAGTTGCAGGCGTTCGTTTAATTGAAGCGAAGAGAGTTTGAAAAGCCGTTCCAATTTCTTGCGTTCTTCCGTAAAATTTTCCGGGTTGCGTGCCGCGCGCAAAATCATTCCCGGCCGCCCCAAAGAAAAGAAAAACGGCGCTATATTTTGTTCTTGGCCACTGGACAGTACGGATGACACGCCCGCCGTTATCTCCTCAAGAGGCACGTAATCAAAACGAATTTTTTCCACGCGTGAGAGAATGGTCGGCAGGATAGCGCCAATGGAATGCGTTACCAAAATAATTACCGCCGTAGTATTGGGCTCCTCCAGTGTTTTCAGCAAAACATTTTGCGCCGTCTGCGATAATTTATGCGCTTCTTCTACAATCACAACCCGAAAATTACCGGACGAAGGAAAACGGCTAAGAAAAATAAGCGCCTCACGCATCGCTTCGGCAGAAATACTCTTCTGCTTGGTCACGCCACGTTTAGTCTCCGTCTCCGGCCGTACGATATACACGTCCGGCGAATGCACCCGCTTTATATTTGGTTCGAAGTCCGATCCGGAAACCAGCCAGCGTGCGAATTCCTCCGCGCACAAAATTTTGCCCACGCTTTCCGGTCCGAAAAACAGATAGCCTTGCGAAACTTTATTTACCGTCGCCAGATTTTTTAATCTTTCTCTGATCTTGTGGTGACCAATGATAAACATAATGCGCAGGATTATTCAATCTTTCCCAGTAACTTTTCCACAGCGCTCCTGATGCCGTTTTGAAAATTTTCTTTCGTTAGGTGCGCCACGGATTGTTTCATCATCTCTTCATCATATTGCCCCTCGCGTTCCAAAAAACGCCGGGTGGCTTCCGCGATAACTTCCGGAGTTTGAGCCTGAAACAATTCACCGGTTTTTTCCGATATCACAATCTCGCGTATGCCTCCGTATTCATACGCAATAACCGGCGCACCAAACGACAGCGCCTCTGCCGCCACCATTCCGAAATCTTCTTCTGCAGGAAAAATCACCGCCCGGGCTCCAGCGTACAAATTGGCCAACTCACTATCGGGTACAAAACCGACAAAGCGAATATTCCGATTAGCCAGTTTCTCCAGCGCCGCGCGCTCCGGTCCCTCGCCGACGATGATCAGTGAAAATCCCAGCTTATTGAACGCTTCCACCACATACGCCACTTTTTTGGAGCGCGTCAGACGCGACACGACTAAAAAGTGCGTTCTTTTTTCTGAAATTCCGGAAGAAAAGGGTTTGGTTTTTTCATAAAGTTCTAAAGCTCCCGGATAAACCACATCGCTTTCGCGGCGGTAGTATTTGTTCACGCGCGCTTGCGTGAATTTAGAATTCACAAGCAGAACATCCGGCCGTTCCGCCGCCTGCCGATCCCACACGCGCAAATACGAAAGCAACAGCCTCGTCAAAATCTGAAATTTTCCATACGCGCCCAGTTCGTTCAAATACTGATTGTGATAATCCCAAGCATAGCGCATCGGCGAGTGCAAATACGCGATATGCAAAGTGTTGAGCCGCGTCACGATACCTTTGCTCCACGCGCCGGAAGAAGAAATCACCAGATCAAAATCCCGCAGATCAAATGATTCCGCGGCCACTGGAAAAAATGGCAGAAAAAGACGGTAGCGTTTTTTCAAAAACTTTGGCAGACGCGACAGCCAAGATACACGAATGTCTCTGTCCGGAAAATACCGGGCGACAATTTTCGGATCAGCCAAAAGCGTATAAATCGGCGCCGATGGAAATATCTCCACAAGCGCTGTAAACACTCGTTCGGCCCCGCCATAAGTCAGCAAAAAATCGTGCGCGAGCGCGACATTTTGCGGCCGACTTACATTATTCTTCCGTATTACTTGACTATTCATATCAGAATTTCCAAAACTTCTTGAGCACCTTGCGCCCAAGAGAAGCGGTTCACGTTGTGAGTCGCTTCTTTTATTATACCATCTCTTAAAACTTTATCAGAAAGTATTTTCCATACTCCTTCGGCAATACTTTCCGCGCTCATTGGATCAACATACACCGCGCCCGCGCCGGCCACTTCCGGCAAAGCAGATGTCTTGGAAGTTACTGCCGGCACGCCCGCTCGCTGCGCCTCCAAAACCGGCAGGCCAAATCCTTCGTACAAAGTAGGAAAGACAAATACGTCAGCGCCACCTAACAGTTCCCATTTTTCTTCTTCGCTTACATACCCGACTTCTATGATTTCCTCTTTGCACTTACTCCTTGCCACTTTATACTTTATACTTCTATAACCATATCCGGGTTTTCCGACAAGCGCCAATTTATGAAGAATTTTATACTTTTCTTTCAGCGCCTCAAACGCCTCAATAATCCGCGCTATGTTTTTTCTTTCTTCCAGCCTGCCTATAAACAATAAATACGGTTTTTCAATTTTTGATTTTTGGCTTGGAGTTTTTATTATCAATTTTGGATTTTTGGCCTTGAAATCACATCCCTCGTAAACCACCCTGATTTTCTCTTGAGGAATTCCGTACAATTTCATCACATCATTTTTTGTATTCTCCGACACGCAAATCACAGAAGATGCCGCACGGCAAGAAAAACGGATGGAGAATCTCATATACAGGCGCGCCCAAAGAGAATATCCTTCCTTGCAAAACTCATATTCCAATCCGTGAATAGTTACGATAGTCTTTCTGGGATGGATAATCGGCACAGTGTGCGCAGGAATAAAAAGGACGCCCGGACTATGCAATAACATTTCCCAAGACAATCCGATCTGCGTCCAAAAACGCGGCGCCCAAATACCGCGTACTTGCCAATGAGCCGGTAAGGTAAAATCTATCTCCGGCAGCCTGAACACAAATCGTCCATGACGGAATGTCAGTTTTTTTCTCACGTACAAAACGACGTTGTCGGTTTGAGAAACAACATCGCACAAATGCTTGATCGTTTGATACGCATATTCTTCAATCCCCGTCCGCTGTTTCAAAAATGCTCGCGACGCGTCAATTCCAATTAGCATAAGATTACTTCGCGAGCATAATGCTTCTTTTGTACGTATCCAAATTTTCCAATACGATGCTGGTGCCATTGATCACGCAGAAGGCCGGATTGTCCGCCACATAGCACGGCACGTTGATGGTTTTGGATATCAGCTGATCCAGATATTTCAACTGCGCCGTGCCTCCGGACAACACCATACCTTTGTCCATAATGTCAGCCGCCAACTCCGGCGGTGTTTCCTGCAATACTTGTTTGATGACATTGATAATTTCGCGAAGTTCGTCTTGAATCGCTTCCGTCACTTCGTTGGAAGAAATGCTGACTGTTTTCGGCAACCCTCCCATCAAGTCGCGGCCGCGCACTTCTATATGCTCTTCTTTGACCTGCGCGATCGCCGAGCCAATTTTTATCTTGACTTCTTCGGCTGTTCTATCGCCGATCGCCAAACTGTATTTGCGTTTAATGTAATCCGAGATAGCCTGATCAATGCGATTGCCTCCCACCCGCGCGCTATGCGCCACCACTACCCCGCCAAGTGAAATGACAGCGATTTCCGAGGTTCCGCCACCCACGTTAATAATCATATTGCCTTGCGCCGCGTGAATGGGAATACCGGCGCCAATAGCCGCCAGAATCGGCTCTTTGACGACATAGGCCGCTTTGGCTCCGGCTTTGAGCGCCGCGTCAATCACCGCGCGGCGTTCCGTAGACGTAACACCGGCTGGAATTGAAAGCACCACTTCCGGACGAAACAGACGGAAACGTCCGCTGACACGATTCAAAAAATATTTGAGCATAGCTTCCGTGATGCGATAATCCGCGATGGCGCCGTCTTTCAAAGGACAGCTCGCGATAATAGTATCCGGTGTACGTCCCAACATTTCTTTCGCCTCGTTGCCAACCGCCAAAACTTTATTCTCAAATAAAGAGATGGCCACCACCGATGGCTCATTGATGACAACACCTTGACCCGGTACAAACACCAGCGTGTTCGCCGTTCCCAGATCAATGCCAATTTTTCTCAAAAACATCGGTTTCATACACCATTGGTTCTTTTTATGCGCGCGCCGATTTTTTGCAAGCGCTCTTCAATGCGCTCATAACCGCGATCCACCTGATGAATGTCCTCGATCAGCGTTTTACCGTCCGCGATCAAAGCGGCAATTATCAGCGCCGCGCCCGCGCGCAAATCATAACTCCTGATAACAGAACCGCGCAACTTGGTTTTACCGGACACTATGATCTGATGCGGATTGAGAATCGCCACTTTACCTCCCATTTTTTCCAATTCCAACACATAGTTGAAGCGCCCCTCAAATAAAGTGTCAAAGATCAGCGTTTCCCCCTCTGCTTGCGTGGCAAGCACTCCGAGCGGCGCCTGCACATCCGTCGGCACTCCGGGATAAGTGCGCGTTTCTATTTTTTTCACCGCGTGAAGTTTACGCGTCGGAATAACCGTGATGCTGTTTTTTGCTATCTTGAATGACACTCCAAATTCGCGCAATTTCTCCAACACCAGATCCAGATGTTCCGCCCGCGCGTTTTTCACGGTAATCGCGCTACCGGTCGCCGCGCCCAAAATAAGAAAGGTGGCCGCTTCATTGTAATCGGGAATAAGAATATGTCGAGCGCCGCGTAAATTTCTGCTCCCTTCAATTTCCAGTATGTGCGTGCCCAAACCTTTAATCTTAGCTCCCATCGCGATGAGAAATTTTCCCAAATCCGCCGTATGCGGTTCGGCGGCGGCAATCTTAATAATCGTTTTTTGAGGTATGGCCGCCGCGAGTAACATTGCATTTTCCGTACCGGTTACGGAAAATTCCTTCAGCACCACATTTTCCGCGCGGCGTTTCTGGGCATCAATCAAATACCCGCCTTTTACGCGCTTTACTGCCACGCCCAGTTTGGCAAATACATCTATATGCGTATCCACAGGTCGCGCGCCGATCACGCATCCGCCCGGCCGTCCAAACACAAAATGATCAAAACGCGCCGAGAGCGCCCCCAAAAACAAAATGGAAGAACGGATTTTTTTGACGGCTTGGATATCCACCTTTTTCGGATCAATCTGTTTGGCCGTGATCGCCACCCGCCTTTTGCCGCGCCATTCCACCTCCGCTCCCATACTGCGCAAAATATCCAGCATACAAAAAACATCCTCAATCAGAGGCAGATTGGAAAGCACGCAAGTTTCCTTTGTCA
>JAHFON010000011.1 GCA_023261695.1 Candidatus Moraniibacteriota bacterium | reverse complement strand
TTTTATTTTAATGTTTATTTTGTTTTAATTAACGATTCTAAATAATCCTTTGAAAGAAAACTCATTTTTTTCGGCTTTTGATATAAAATCGCGCTCTTGTCATTTTTGTGCAACACCGTGTCCACACGATGCAAGGCTAACCCCAAAGACACGGAAAACGCCGATCCCAACTCACTGATTTTTTTCGCCAGTCGCGCGTCGTATTGCACGCCCTTCCATGGATCTCCAATAACCACCGGGAGTTTCAACAGATTCTCGTAGTATTGCACCAGTCCGGTAAATTGAGCCGTGCCTCCAGAAAGTATCACTTGCTTGCATTTTACATCAGGACGTTTTGCTTGGCAAGCGGTCAATATCCTCTCCGCTTCGCGCGCGATCATCTGAAGCGCCGGAAAAACCAAAGCCGCCTCCGGAGTCATAAGAAAATCTTTGCCGCTTTTTTTCAGCACCTTCGCGCGTTCTTCCGTGATATTCAGACTCTCTGAAAGTACGCGTGTGATATCTCTGCCTCCCATATCCAAATTGCGGCTCACTTTGATAGTGCCGTTTTCCACCAGTATGAGATTGGTCGCGCGCGACCCGATATCAATAATCAAAAAAAGTCCCGGGTCTTTGTTGATTATCGAACGGACTATGGAAAATGTTTCCAACTCCAAAAAATCCGACGTGAACCCGGCGCTGGAAACATAGTGTTCGTACCGAGAAACTTCTTTTTTGAGCGCCGCCACCAGCAATACTTCCATTTTTTCTCCTTTGCCTCCGGGAATGCTGTGTTTTCCGACAACTTCCCAGCTCAATGCCACTTCCTCCAGCGGAGACGGGATATATTTATGCGCCTCAAAACGAATAGCTTCCTGAAGTTCAGACTCTTCCATTAAGGGAAACTCTATAAACGAAATCAGTCCGATAAAAGCCGGTATGGCGACTGAAGCGGAATGACCATTGGGCCGCATACGATCAAAAAGCGCCTTGAGATGAAGCACAATCTCTTCATCATACGAGCGACCCTGCGGCGGCGTGCCGTTTTCCAAATCCGCCAAACTCACTTGCCCGTAATTAGTCACCATCGGCAGATTGTTTTTGATGGAAAGTTCCACCGCCTTGATGGATGCCGTGCCGAAATCAATACCCACAAAACGGTTACTGCCAAAACCAAATGCCATAATAGTTTGTATTTATTTCAAAATTTATTTTTACTATAGCATATTTTTTCTAACATTCAAAGTACGATGCGAGTGCGAATTGTATACAGGTATACAGCATCACAAAAATACTAAAAGCGGATTCTCATCCGCTTTTAGTTTCTCTACTTTCGTCTTCTGTTTTTTATCTTTATCTTCTGCTTCTTTTACGGATTCACTTCCGTCCAGTTTAAGTTACGGCAGGTATTTATCTGTCTCCTGGTACATTTCGGGGCTGGAGGTTGAGGAACACAAGTGTTTTGCGGCTTTTGAAGTTCTGTCTGACAATCGCATTCGCTCCAAGTGGGAGTACAAGAAGATACGGTTATTCCGGCAGAAGCCGAGAGGCTGGAATATGTCGCCTGAACAGACGCGCTTCCCGCGGCCCGCCCTGTTGCCAAACCTGATGCCACTGTTGCCACCGAGGCGTTGGAAGAACTCCATGCGGTGGAACTCGTCACATTTTGCGACGCCTGCGGACCGCTTCCATCCGGATCATAAATTGCGGAGTATTGCTGGGTGCCACCAACCTGAACGGTGGCGAGAGATGGAGAAACAATCAATGTGGGAGCGGCTGGCGGAGTACACAAACCTGGAGGAACGGTTACGCCATAGATCGCGCCGCTAAAATGAATCGCGTCCACAACATCAGAACCCCAGGCATAACCGGCCAACTTACAAGTGGTTGTATCAATCGTAACTCCATAAGTACTACCGTTCTGGGCGGTACCAGCCATTTTAATACAGCCATCCCAGCCACTGGTTGGCGAACCATTCAGTGCCTTAGCAAAGCCTGTTACCGCGCCATTTGATTTGTTAAGCGCCGCGTTCGGACCGCACGAAGACGTATCAGATGCATTAAAACTTATCCAGCCAATATTATCCGAGGATGCAACATTATCGCGCGGGTTTGCCCAAGCGTAACCAGAAAAATCACCAGTTACAGGATTAATAGGATCAATATTCACTCCGTAACTTGGAATCGTTGTGCCGATTGGAGGACAACCTGAAAGGCCTTCAGATTTACCGTCATCATTAGTATCGCAATTTTTTGAATTAAAACTAATATAGCCGATAGCCGGCGAATAAGCAAAGCCAGAGAGGTTTTGCGTGCCAGCCAAACTCGCAGGAATGAAACTTGAAGCGCCGCCCAGAAAATACAGACCGGAGACTAAAATTAGCGAGATGGCAATAAGAGATATTTTTCTCATAAGTTCTTACAAATACGGCTAGGCTATATGTTAGATAGAAACGACACTGTGAATCCTGTTAATCGACACTAATTTTCCTAATTCCCAAAAATTATGTAGTTAATCTCACAGGTACCACTAGTCCTATTACACCCCATATTGTTAAAAGTAACTGAGTTACTACCTAAAGAAATACTATTTGCAAAACACCATGTGTGGGACCATCCACCCGTATAAGTGTCACGTGCAGGAGAACACATTGCTCCGACAGGCGTAAAACTAACACTAATTGTTCTTGGATCATTGGTAAGAGGATCTCGAGCTGGTATCGACATCATTCCACTTTGAGCTTTAAGGCCTCCCGACTGACTCGCCCATTTCCCGGGCCCGCCGCCAGCCGGAGCGCCCAACCACACATCACCATTATAAACAGATATGTGTCCGCCCGCCACTGCTAACTTATCCGCTGGATTAAATGGCGCACGCGCTCCGATACCGACACTGCCACCGCCTCCGATACCGACATTGCCACCGACTCCCAACATCACATACGCTCCGCCATCATCACGATACATTCCCACTACATTTTCAGGACCATAATATCCAAACCATCCTTTTTGAACGCTACCACTATTCGCTAAAAACAACGAGTTGGTGCCATCGCCCAGTGCCCTGACATGTCCGGCGACTTCCAATCTCGTCCCCGGATTCGTCGTTCCAATTCCGACATTGCCGGCAGTATCAATTCGCATTCTTTCCGTATCAGCGCCGCCATTTGAGGTATTAAATTGTATATTCCCATTACGAGAAGCAATTCTTATCCCATATGTACTCGCCATTACCAAATTGTTGGTCCCATAAGTATAATACAGCATTCCTCCTGTGCCGCCTGCACCGGCAGCATCTGGTCCGGCGACTGTACCGATGCGAATACCTGTTCCGCACTCCGTTCCACAGCCTGACCCGGCGCTCAAATAGTGTCCGGCGCCGTCAGAGATTTGCAAACCTACACTAGAGCCGGCTTCTATAAATAATTTCGTTTGTGGATTGGTTGTGTTGATGCCAACGTTCGTACCATTGTCAAAAATTTGAGAATCGCCCAGTAAGGTTGCCCCAGTCCATTTAGGAACCTTATTTAGAGTACCGCTTCCGCTTACACCACCGCCTCCGCCACCGCCTCCAGAAAAAGTAAAGGTATTTCCGGATTGGGTAACTCCCGCGCCGTTAAAAGTTAATACCGGACCGGTGGCAGAACCACCAGGACCGCTGACAGAAGTAATCCCGCCGCTACCAGAAGGCCACTTATAAATACAGCCACCCGTTGGACTGGAACCCGGCAAACAAAATCCACTAGCCGCCATATTCCCCATAGAACCCAGACCACCCTGTTTGACCTGATTGATTCCGCTGACATTCAAGGGGGCAGAAACAGTGTTTCCGGGAGGAGCTACGGTAGGCTCTGTCCAAGCGTAGAGAATCCCCGTTACCAATAAAACGCCTACGACCACCACGGGCAAAACCTGAAATATTTTGATTTTTATGTTTTGTCGCAACATACTTTCTTAAATTTAGTTGGTTAAATTTATTAAAAAAATTAATTCTTTTTATTCAGAGCGGCTTGAATTTCAGCTGGAGAAAAAGTAGCAGACTTTTCATCTTTTGGAGCCTTTTGTTCAAGCGCTTTTTTTACTTCCGTTTCAGTAAATGGCTTGACGGAAGATGGCTCTGGGGCCGGCTGGGAGAGAGCGTCCTCAATCTCTTTTTGGGTAAAAACTTTAGGTTCTTCAATTTCTTTCTTTTGGGTGGTTTCTTGGGCGGTTGGGGAAGTTTTAGAGGTTTGGCTGAAACGCCAGATTAAGAAAACAAAAAAAGCCACCACGGACAAAGAGATGAGCAAATAAAGAAGTAATTTTTTAGCCGGATATTGTGAGAGATAATTTTGAAACATAAGTTTTTTATTTTATGTATATTTTTGTATGGAAATTCAAACGATTTGAGTATATCACAAAAAATAGAAAGGTTCTATATTTTGTCAAGAGACAGACTTCACTACACTACATTACTATAATTATAGAATATAGAATGTAGATATAGTGCGATGCTCATTTCGACGTCAGTCTAAAATCCTTAAGAAACTTGTTTGGAGTGTAGCATAAAAAAGTGGGGAATGAAATATTTTTGTCAAGAGGGTCAATCGTTGACAACGCCTCGCGGAAAAAATATAATAGATGCATTCCTCAATTTCCTAAGTCAAGAATAATGTTTGAAACCAACTTCAGCCAAAAACTTACCGCCCACGCGCGCCACAGCCTGCAAAAAGCCCACGAAATCGCGCGCTCCAACCGGTATTCCGCAGTAGAGCCGGAACATCTGCTTTTGGCTATCTTTCTGGAAGAGGCGAGTCTCGGCAGTATTCTGATGGAAAATCTGGGCTTCGAAAACAAACTGCTGGCAAAAATCTGCCTCAAGAAAAAATCCCGCGGCGCGAAACCGTCCGCCACCCGCGAAGTTCCTCTCTCCTCTTCGCTCAAAAATATTTTACGCCGCGCTTATTTTCTCGCAAGTCAGTTTCACTATCCGTATGTCGGCACGGAGCATTTGGCGTACGCGCTGTTCGAATCGGAAAATGAAACCATCAAAAATATTTTCTTCGCGCAGAAAATTAATAACCACAAAGTGCAGGCCACTATGAAATCGTATCTGAATTTTGATCATTTTCCACAACTTTCTAAAATGCTGGATCTGCCGGACAATCTGCTGACCAAAAACAGACCCGCCAAAGGCAAAGGCAGTGCCACCCCCTATCTGGATCAGTACGCGGTTGATATGGCCAAATCTGACACATACAATACCGAAATCCTCATAGGCAGAGAAAGGGAGCTGGACCGCGTCATTCAAATCCTCACCCGCAAACAAAAAAACAATCCCCTGCTCATCGGCGAGCCGGGCGTGGGAAAGACCGCACTGGTCGCAGCGCTGGCCAAAACTCTCGCGCGCGATCCGAACGTGCACTCGCTCTTCGGCAAACGCATCCTCTCGCTGGATCTCACGCTGGTGGTGGCCGGCACCAATTTCCGCGGAGAGTTTGAAGCGCGTTTGAAAGAAATCATCAAAGAGGCTTCCCGAAACCGCGATGTTATCCTTTTCATTGATGAAATCCACACCATTATCGGAGCCGGCAATACCAGCGGCGGACTGGACGCGGCCAACATTCTGAAACCCGCCCTCTCGCAAGGCGTTATCCAATGCATCGGAGCCACGACATTCACCGAATACAAGCGTTATCTGGAAAAAGATCCGGCGCTCAATCGGCGTTTCCAGTCCGTGCAGATCACCGAGCCGACACTTCCGGAAACCAAAGAAATTCTGGAACAAATTAAAAAAAGTTACGAGGACTTTCATCACATTACCCTTTCCAAAGAAGTGATTGATCTGGCCTGTGATCTTTCCGCGCGGTATATCACGGAACGTTTTTTGCCGGACAAGGCTCTGGACATCATTGACGAGGCCTCGGCGCTAGCCAAACAAAAACGCGAAGTTCCCCAAATTTTCCAGACGCTTATGGAACTAGAAGAAGAGCGCCGCACCATCCAAGGTCTCAAGAACTCCCTCATCCAAAATGAAAATTACGATGACGCCGCCATCTGGCACGCGCGGGAAAAAATCCTTACCCCCAAAATAATCGCTCTGAAAAGCGAATATCAGAAAGAACAAAAAAGCGCGCGAGTCGCCGTAACGGCAGAGCATATTCTGAAAACCGTTTCACATATCACCCGCATCCCCTTCGCCAAACTCTCCGGCGAAAGCCCGCGCCAAAAAATGCTCCGCCTGCATACCGCCCTTGAACAGAGATTGGTCGGTCAAAAAGAAGCCGCCCTCGCTCTGGAACAAACGCTCGCCAGATCGCTCGGCAATGTAGGCGACCCCCTCCGCCCCCTCGGATCGTTTCTTTTCTTGGGTCCGACCGGAGTAGGCAAAACTCTGGCCGCCAAAATTATCGCCGAAGAATTTTTCGGCGATCGCCAAGCGCTCATTCGTTTGGATATGAGCGAGTTTATGGAACGCCACAGCGTCGCCCAGATACTCGGCGCGCCGGCGGGTTATGTCGGTTACGGCGAAGGCGGCAAGCTCACAGAGACGCTCCGCCGCAAGCCCCACTCTGTAATTCTTTTTGATGAAATAGAGAAAGCGCATCCGGACATCTTCAATATCCTGCTTCAGATTCTGGACGAGGGCACTCTCACGGACGCGGAAGGACGGACGGTGAGTTTCAGAAACGCGCTTGTCATTCTCACTTCCAATATCGGCACGGCCTCTTTCACTCAAACGGCACGTATCGGATTTATGAAAAACACCAACCCAAACGATCTGCGCGAACAATTCGAAACCATCAAACGCGAAGTGCTCGCGGAAATCAAAAAAGAAATGCGGCCGGAACTTCTGGCGCGTCTCAATCACACGATAGTTTTCAACGCCCTTTCTCCGAACGCCATCCAAGACATCACGCGTCTGGAAATGGAAAATTTAGCCAAACGCCTGAAAACACAAAATATCTCGCTTCAATATCCGCTCGCTTTAGTCAGATATATCGCCAAGAAAAGTTTCTCCCCGGAACAAGGCGCTCGTCTCGTCCAAAAAAACATCCAGAGTCTGGTGGAAAAAAGCATCGCTGAAAAACTGCTGGATGCTCCGGATAAAAAATCGCTCCGTCTTTCCGTTAAAAACGATGCCGTTTTGTGTCTCTAAACCTACCCGCCCTGTTCCAAAAAATCGGCGAGGGAACGCTCGACACGCTCTTTCCCATCAGATGTCTTGGTTGCGATACTTATCAAGACTTTTTGTGTGAAACTTGTCTAGATTTTTTTCCGCGCCGCTTAAGACAGCGTTGCCCGACTTGCCTGAAAGCCGTGACTCCGCGGGGCGAAGTCTGTTTTTCTTGCTTGGGAAAAAATTCTTTAGACGGTCTTTTCGCCGCCGGGCATTATCGCGATCCTCTCATTTCAGAAGCCGTTCATACTTACAAGTATCGCTTCATACCTGCCATAGCGGAACCGCTCGGCAAATGGCTCTCCGCAAGAAGTCTTGAGGCGGATTTACTTCTGCCCGATCTGTATATTCCCGTGCCGCTCCATCCGCGCCGCTTGCGTTTTCGCGGTTTCAACCAAGCGGAGCTTTTAGCTGAAGCGCTTGCGAAAGCATTTGCTCCGGAACTTAATCTGCCGGTTTTGAAAAACTGTTTGCTGCGTACGCGTTATACCAAATCTCAAATGAAAACTCGCTCGCGCGAAGAACGTCTCGGCAATCTGAAAAACGCTTTTATTTTCACCAGAGAAAATGTGTCATTCATAAAAGGAAAAAACGTCTGGCTCATAGACGATGTGGCCACGACCGGTGTCACGCTGGAAGAATGCGCGCGCGTCCTCAAGTCAGCCGGCGCCAAAAGCGTTTTCGGCATTGTATTGGCCAGATGAACTTTTCTTGATTTTCACCATAAAAATTGATAGGCTGGACAATATGGCGTAAAAAAATAATGGAGACGTGGCTGAGCGGCTGAAAGCAGCACACTGCTAATGTGTTGACCTCGAAAGGGGTTCACAGGTTCGAATCCTGTCGTCTCCGCAATCCTTCGCTAAGGCGCTTGAAGTTGGTGTTGATGATTTAATAAAGTAATTATGCCAATTTTTAATGATTTAAATTTAGATAACTGGAAAGAATCAGAAATTTTGACTGATAGCCTTTGGATTATTCCCGAAAGAGATAAAACAGGAAAACATAACGGCTTTTATCACGGCAATTTTATTCCGCAAATTCCACACCAGTTGATTTTGAGATATACAAAGAAAAATGAAATTGTTTTTGATCCATTTTTGGGAAGCGGTACGACTGCTTATGAAGCAGAGAGTTTAAATAGAAATTTCATTGGAGTTGATATTCAGAAAAAACTTATTCATTATGTTGGGGAAAATATTGAACCAAAAAATAACTTTTCCGAGCTAATCGTAGGCGATAGTACAAAAATTGAAATTTTTGACAAAGTAAAAGAAATTTTAAAAAATCACAAAAAGAAAAATGTGCAGTTGGTAATTCTACATCCGCCATATGCCGACATTATTAAATTTAGTGATTTAAAAGATGATTTATCAAACGCCAAATCATTGAAAGAGTTTTTAGGAAAATTCGCCGAAGTTTTGAAAAATACAATTGAAATTTTGGAAAACGGCAGATATTTGGCGATTGTTATTGGTGATAAATATTCTGCCGGCAAATGGATACCTTTGGGATTTTATTGCATGAACGAAGCTCAAAAGCTAGGTTTAACGCTGAAAAGCGTTATAATAAAGAATATGGCTGGCAATCGCGCCAAGCAAAATAAAGAAGGGATTTGGCGCTATCGCGCGCTTTCAAGCGACTATTATATTTTTAAACACGAGTATATTTTAATTTTCAAAAAATAATATTATGACAACACACGTATTTATTGTTGATTCAAAAACTTTTAAGATGCATTTGGAATATTTATTTGCCGGCACAGGGGCTCAGGATATTAAAATAGACTTCAATGCCACATCTGACACTACATTACATTATGCTATAGAAAATATGCTAGTTGGCATGACGGCTGATGCAAGTAGAATAAGGCAGGGCGATAATATTATCTTTTATTTACAAATGAAATCTGCCGAAAAAATATTTGAGGGTAAATTTTTCGGTATTTTTAAGGCAAAAGAAGACTGGTCATTTTTAGATAATAATGACGGAGATCAGTATTTAAAAGATGAGCTAGGAAAATCTTTAACTTTTAGAACACTTATTGAAACCGTGAAAGTTTACGCAGAAGGTGTAACGGAATGGGAAGCACTAGATGAAATAAAAAATATGACTTCTCCAAACCAAATGCTCTGGAGTTTAATTTATCGAAAACTTAAAGGAAATAGAGGCAACACAATGATTACTATCTATGAGTCTGAAAGATTATGCCAACTTATAAGAGACAAAAATGGCAGACAAGAATTAAATATTGAAAATAAAAAAATTTCCTTTGATAAAGACGAACAAAAAATTATTTTAACCAATGATCCTATTAATACATACACTGGCAGGATGGAGGTTATAGATATATTACCGAGATTAATTGCTAAATATAATACAAATAAAGCTTTTGAAACGCATTTACAATCATACATTATTAAGAATATTGGAAAAGCAACAAACGAAAGTTTAGACGAGTGTGTTTTAGGTCAAACTCTTAATTTTGAATGGATAGGCAATGAAGTTTCCTGCGGTGTTGGTATGCAAAGAATAGATGTAATGCTATCTAGTGTAGTTAATGATCAAAGGGTTTTAATTCCAATAGAACTAAAAGCTGTAGAAGCCGATATAATAAATGCTAAACAAATACAAAGATATATCGATTGGATAGAGCAATATTATACTCCGAATAGACAAAGTGATATCAAGCCAGTTTTAATTTCTAAAAAGATAGAAAATAAAAGAACTGGAAAATACCAAAGAATAATCGCTACTTTTAATGATTTCAATACTAGAAATTCGAGAAGGTGCGAAAATTTGAAGTATATTGAATATCATTTAGAAAATAACGATTTGATTTTTGAGGTAATAGAATATTGATATGAATTATATCGGTAGTAAATTATCATTGTTGGAATTTCTGGAAGAATCCATAAATAAGGTGGTTGATAAAAACTGCGACACTTTTTGCGACCTATTCGCTGGAACTGGGATTGTTGGCAGTTATTTTAAAAGAAAAGGTTATAAAATAATCGCAAACGATATTCAATATTATAGCTATGTTTTAAATAGGCATTATATCGGAAATCATAAGGAATTAAATTTTGCGAAACTGTTAAAAGAAATTCCAGATTTAAAAAATATTGAGGTAAAAAATCGGAAAAATTTTGTCTGCAGTTATTTGTCAAATTTAAAAGGGATAAAAGGTTTTATTTATAAAAATTATTGTCTTAGCGGAACGAAAGACAAAGAAGAATCGAGGCAGTATTTTTCAGATGAAAACGGAATGCGTTGTGACGCTATCCGTCAAAAGATTGAGGGCTGGAAAGAGCAAAATTTAATTACTGATGATGGGTATTATTTTTTGGTTACCAGTTTAGTTGAGTCAATTGATAAATACGCAAATACAGCTTCCGTTTATGGTGCTTTTTTGAAAAAATTAAAAAAGACGGCCCAAAATAATTTGATTTTGAAACCTGCAGAATTGATTATCAATGAGCAAGACCATGAAGTTTTTAATGGGGATATAAACGAAGTGGCAGGAAAGATTAAGGGTGATATTTTGTATTTAGACCCGCCATACAACCAACGGCAATACGCAACGAATTATCACATGCTTGAAACTATCGCTAAATATGATAATCCAAAAATTCACGGAAAAACTGGTTTGCGGGAATATCAAAATCAAAAATCGCTTTATTGTTCAAGAACACAAGTAAAAAAAGCCTTTAAGGATTTGATTTTGAAGGCAAAAGTAAAATATATCTTTTTAAGCTACAACAACGAGGGCTTAATGACTTTGGACGATATTAAAGAAATAATGAGCCTACGGGGTAAATACGGAAATTTTACGAAAGAATACAACAGGTTCAAAGCCGATAAGTCAGAGAATAGAAATTTTACAGCGAATAAAACCGTTGAGTATTTGCATTATGTAGTTTGCAATTAAATTTATGAATACTTTTAAACAATCAGCAATTGAAATACTAAGGAAAGCAAAAGTGCCTTTGCATTATAACGAGATAACAAAGCAAGCATTGGAATCTGGAATATTAGAAACCGAAGGGGCAAATCCAGAAAGAACAATGAACGCTGTTATTACAGTTGATATAAATACGAAAGCAGAAGGTTCTGATTTTGTTAGGGCTGAAAGAGGTGTTTTTGCTCTTAATCAAAATAAAAAGGAAATAAAACAAACTCCGAAAATTATTGAAGCAGAAAAAGAAGAAGAAGAAAAAATAGTAATTGAAGGTGGATATATTGGAAAAGGTGGCGAGCATTTAGTTTGCAGTGAATTATTATTCAGAGGTTTTAATGCCAGCATAATGAGCGTTGATGTTGGTGTTGATATTTCTGCAATAAAAGATAATAAATTTTTTGGTATTCAAGTGAAAACTGCTCGAAAAAACAGTTTTGATACATGCTCGTTTCATATTAGAAAAAAATCATTTGACAGATTTAACCAAGGGAATATTTTTTATATTTTAGTTTTGCGAGACGGTTTAAAAAATAGTTTTTTAATCTTACCCTCCAATGAAGTGGAAAAGAAAATCAAAGAAAATGCTATTTTTACTGTCAATAATAATACTGGTTATGCGTTAAATGTTAAATTCAGAGACCAAAAAATTTATCTTGGAAATACAGCTCATGAGATGAGTTATTTTTTAGATGATTGGAATTTGATTAAATAAAATTTTAGGTGGCGCGCCAGTTTTCAATTGGCACGAAATTCGGAAGCGAAAATGAGAGGTTCAAAGTCCTGTTGGTATTTCTCCCCAGCCGACGAGCTCGGTCTATCACACAGCCGAGTTCAGTGTGCTTGATGAAGCAAAGAGTGTGGAAAAGTTAAAAAATATGAAAAATACCAATGATCTAACAAAAAGAATAATCGCGGTAGATGTGGAGATGGCACTTAAAAAATTCGCTAATGCCGAAAAAGCAAAACTGCTAGCTGGATTTTTTAAAACGGGCAAGGGGCAATATGGCGAAGGCGATGTGTTTTGGGGTGTGATGGTGCCCCAAACTCGCCAAATTGTTAAACAATTTAATAAACTACCATTAGTTGAAGTTGGAAAGCTTTTATTATCGCCGATTCACGAAGTGCGATTGTGTGCAATTTTAATTTTAGTACATCAATTTGAGTTTGCAGAAGATCTTACCCGCAAACAAATAGTCAGGTTTTATTTGAATCACACAAAATATATTAACAATTGGGATTTAGTAGATTTATCAGCACCCAAAATTTTGGGAGAGTGGTTAGTAGGTAAAGACAAAAAGATTTTGTATAAACTTGCTAAGTCAAAAAACATTTGGGAACGACGCATAGCTGTGCTTAGTTCGTTTGCGTTTGTTGCGCGTGGTGATTCGACAGATGCCTTAAAAATTTCTAAAATGTTACTAACAGATACTCACGACTTAATTCATAAATCCGTTGGGTGGATGTTGCGCGAAGTTGGAAAACGCTGTAGCAGAATAGAAGAAGAAGGGTTTTTAAAAAAATATTACCGAGCAATGCCACGCACCATGCTTCGCTATAGTCTTGAACATTTCCCAAAAACTTTACGGAAAAAATATATGAGAGTTTAAGTTAATATAATACAGAAGAGTTTCGGAAATGGTTGATGAGGCAAAGAGCGGGGAAAAGTGTTAAAATAGAATTACAATAGTATGAACCAGAAAGGTTTTACAAATATTTTGTTGATTGTGGTTATTGTCGTACTTGCCGGTGCTGGTGTTTATTTTGTTGCGACTCACCAAACTACACCCACACCAATTCCAACTCCGAGTCCTACCCCCGTGCCGTCCCCAACACCATCTCCTGCACCAAATGGCGAAAAAATAATTAGGAAGGTGGACGAAAAAGAGAGCTCGTTCTTAATCCAAAAAATTAATTCCAATAGCGTTGAAGGTCTTTGGTTCCAAACGTACCCAATTGAACGACCAAATGATCCGGGCACTCCAAAAACTTTATATATCGGCGATGATATAGGATATACCTGCGAAGGCGTATCGGAAAAACTTATAAACATAAATTTTTCTGGTCAAACAGTAACTTTTAATAAAGTTGTTGGACAACGACCTTACGGCGGATGTCCAATCTGTCTTGCCGGTAGCACACTCATCGACACGCCTTCGGGATTAATTCTGGTTAAAGATTTGCAAGTTGGCATGTCAGTTTGGACAACAGACAAAGCAGGTCAACGCATATCCGGTGTCGTAACCAAAACCTCAAAAGTGCCAGTCCTACCAACTCATCGGATGGTCCACTTGGTTCTGAATGATGGTCGAGAGTTATTCGTATCCCCTGGACATCCGACTACTGACGGACGCAGTGTTGGAGACCTCATGTCCGGTAACTTATATGATGGTGTTTCTGTTGTAAGCGCCATACGTGTTTCTTACAACGAGAGTGCTACGTATGATATTTTGCCGTCTGGCGACACAGGATTCTATTGGGCCAACGGTATTCTTATCGGCAGCACACTTCACTAAAAACCGCCAAAGAAAAAAATTTTAATTGGAAACAATATCTTTTCCTCATTAATTTTGAAGATCCTTTTTCTTCTCCTTAAATTCCTCTTTGGAAATCTCGCCTTTAGCGTAACGCTCTTCTAGAATTGCCATCGCTCCGCTATCCTTTTTCTCTGATGCCTGCGATCCTTGTCTGACAACCCATTGAATTAACATAATTATTCCCCAAATAATCAACACCCAAAACGCAAGCATAAATACCCACCCGAAAAACATCCCGAAAAAACCAACCCCCGCTCCATAACCCCAATTGCCCATCATATAACTCACCTCCTTTCGTTAGAGAAACCTATTTCTTCTCTTCATAAGAAATGACGATTTGATCTTCATCTCGCAAAACTGTGTTTTCGTACTCTTGAGCCTCATTGCCGTTGACCGTCACGCGGATGACGTGCCGATCATCAACTGTGGAATCAAGAATTTGATCTTTGGTGAATGACTTGCCCCAGACGGCGAAGAAATCAGCCAAAGTGAAATCTCGCTTCTGGGGTGATTCCACATGAATCTCGCCGCTCGTATCGTGGGTATGGAGCGAATTCATACAGGTCGGACTGATGCCAATGTCCGCCGGAATATCCCGTGACTCCCCGTTGATCACAATCTTTAATTGAGAGTGAATATGAAAGCGTGTCGCCAAATCCGTGGTACAGGCAAGCGCCACCTCCCGTGTTGACTTGGTTTCTCCCGAACTATCAAGAAAAGCGAGTCCCCCAATGAGAAGCGTCACGGCCACGGCGACCGCTCCCCCTACCCACCAACTTGTCGGAATTGATTTTAGAGAATTATTACTCATAACTTTACTTTATTCTCATTACTTAATTTGATTATTGACTGCCGGCAGAGGCGCTTTGTTCTCCGCGCTCTGACTGCTCCATTTGGCAAACTGAAAAAACAGAAAAGAAAAGACGGCGACCATCACCATCGGAGCCACCAGCGAAACATAATTTCGCTTTCCGGGACGGAAAAATCGGAGTAGAAGCGAGTTGCCCACTACTGATATTGAGGAAAGCGCCATAGCCAGACCCGCCAGCTCCGGTCTCAAAACCAATCCGATTCCAACAAATACTCTGGCGGCCACCGGAATTCCCATCACGTTATAAAAGAGCGCGAAGAACATATTCTGCTTTATCTTCAACATAGTTTCCCGGGAAAGCTCAATGGCCGTCACGACATCGTGCACATCATTTCGCATCAAAACGATCTCGCCCGCTTCCATAGCCACATCGGTACCGGAACCCATAGCAATACCCACATTCGCCTGCGCCAAGGCGGGCGCATCGTTGATGCCGTCTCCCACCATAGCCACTTTTTTTCCTGATACCTGAAGTTTTTTCACTTCCTCGGCTTTGTTTTCCGGAAACACCTCCGCCAGCACATTTGTGATACCCACTTGCGAGGCAATCGCCCCAGCGGTCCGGATATTATCACCCGTGATCATATATATTTCTATACCCATCTGTTTGAGTTTCCCGACAGCATCTCGCGAAGACTCTTTCACCGTATCTGCCACGGCGACAGCGCCGATGATCTGCTCACGCGTCGCCAAAATCATCGTTGTTTTTCCCTGCTCTTCCAAACTGACTAATTTTGGGTTGAATCTTTCCAGTGTCAGCCCAACTATATCATTTATGAGTTTGCGATTGCCGAAAAAATATTCCTTATTGGCGATGGTTCCTTGTACGCCATGCCCGGGAATAGCTTTGAAGTTATTGACCTCTTCGGTCCGGATACCTTTTTCTTGGGCATAGCTATAAATAGCTTCCGCCAGAGGGTGTTCCGAAAGTTTTTCTAAATTCCCCGCCACTTTTAATAACTCATCTTCGTCTCCGTTATTAAAGACGACGAGATCGGTTACTTCGGGTTTGCCTTTTGTCAGAGTTCCCGTTTTGTCAAAGATAACTGCGTCAATCTTACAGGCCGCTTCCAGCGCTTCGCCTCCCTTAATCAGAATCCCGTTCTCTGCGCCTTTCCCAGTCCCGACCATAAGCGAGGTAGGCGTGGCGAGACCCAACGCGCACGGACAGGCGATCACAATCACAGCCGTAAAAGCCATCAAAGCAAATGCCAGAGTAGCGCCCAAGAAAAAATACCAGATGACAAGCGTAAGCAAGGCGATACCGATAACGCCCGGCACAAACCAAGCGGAAATGCGGTCGGCAAAATTCTGAATAGGCGCTTTGGAACCTTGCGCTTCTTCAATAAGCAGGATGATCTGCGCCAGAGCGGTTTCGCTCCCGACGCGCGTCACTTCAAATTCAAATCCTCCCGTTTTGTTCATAGTCCCGCCAATCACCATATCGCCCGCGTTCTTTTCGGCCGGTATGCTTTCTCCCGTAATCATTGATTCGTCAACGGCTGAAGAGCCTTTGGTAATCTTCCCGTCTACTGGAATTTTTTCGCCGGGACGCACCATCACGATATCGCCATGCACGACCTCGTCTATCGGAACATCAAGCGTTTTTCCATCGCGGATGATACGCGCGATTTTGGCCTGCAGTCCCATCAATTTTTTGATCGCGTCCGATGTTTTGCCTTTCGTCCGTATCTCCAGCCACTTGCCGAGAATGACGAAGGTGATAAGGAAGGCCGCCGTCTCAAAATAGAGTTCCGGGATCTTTTGTCCATCCAATCCGATAAGAGACCCCGTTCGCGAGAAGTACAGAGTAAAATTCACCAAACTATAGAAAAATGCCGTGGACGTTCCAATGGCGATAAGACTGTCCATATTGAACGTTTTCATTTTAAGAGCCGACCACATACCTTTGTAGAATCCGGCGCCGATAATAAATTGGATGGGCAGAGTAAAGAGAAGCGAGAACACGCCGATATACGGGAGAATGGCTGATTTTCCGGGAAGCGTGAAAAAATCCAGAAACATAAAATACAACATCGGGATACTCAAAAGGAAGCTGAAAACAAACTTGTTGAAATAGCCACTGATTTCTTTTTCGCGCTTGCGCCGTTCATATTCCGTGTCTTTCGCATCCACTTCTTCCGCCCTGTAACCCGCCTGCTCCACCGCCTTGATGAGATCCTCTATTTTTGCGAGATTCTCATCAAAAACTATCAGGGCTTTTTCCGCGGCAAAGTTCACGTTGACTTGCTGGACGCCGGAAACTTTTTTCAAAGAGCGTTCAATGATACTGGCACAGGAGGAACAATGCATACCAAAGAGCGAGAGATTAATTCGTTTTGTCATAATCGTGTGTACAAATATTTAGAAATAAAAAACTATTCAATTGAGATATTCGGATTAGGAATTGCCGGCCACGACCGTGAAATTGCCGCGGTACATACCCATCGAGCAAGAAAAGGGAATTTGCCCGATCTCTTTGGGAGTGAATTCAATCACGTTTTCACCGGCCGCCAAATTTTTCCGCACACCTATTTTGGAAGCTATAAGACTACTCGCGCAAGTGTACGAACTTGTGGAATTAATAATCCATTTGACTGGCACACCGGCTTGAATCGTAAACTGGTTGGGAAAATAGCCGCTTCCTCCTTGTGTCATACGCACCACCTGCACGCCATTCTCTATTGTGACATTGGAATCGGTTGATTGTATGTCTATTTTGTTTTTTTGGGCGATTGAAATTGAACCAAGCTCCCAACCGGTCAGATTCAGACCATTATTGACATTGAAAAACGCGAGTAAAATTACCACGATGCCGGCGAATTTAAAAAATCTCTGCGCAAAAATGCCTTTGATAACTGACGTAAGACCTCCGATACCCAAAAGACCCGGCGCTGTTCCCAAAGCAAAAAATCCCATAATCAGACTCCCCTCTACAAAACTTCCCGTGCTCACAGCGTAGATTTGCATAGCTTGAGTGAAACCGCAGGGCAGAAAAAAAGTCAGCGCCCCCAACACAAAAGAGTTCTTGTGACTGTATTCTCTTTGTTGATTGTTGATACCGAGAGACCGGCTGATTATTTTAGGTAGCGCGAAGCTCACCGTCTCAAGACGCGGACAAATCCCCGTCAATTTCACTCCCAAGAGAAGCATTACGCTTCCGACACCAATCGTGATTATTCCCAGCGCAAATCCGGAGAACTCTATAAATGACCCCAGAGAACCAAGTAAGCCTCCCAAAACCACATACGAAAGAATTCTCCCGACATTGAAGAAGAGATGTGGCCGGAATTTCTGTATCGGTGTGGCCTCCGGATGTTTTTCAGAATGCCGCGCTGAAATTCCGAGAATGAGTCCGCCCACAAGAGCCAAACATGTGGAAAATCCGGCCGTCAATCCCACGAGAAGAGCAACCGAAAGACTGGCGGGTTGCGACGCGCTTCTCGCGTTTATAAGTTCAGAAAGCCCGGTGGCCTTCAGAATGAAGTAAAGTCCGGTCACGAAAACCAGAGCGATACCAAGATCTTTGTAATCACTAGTGTTTTGACTAAGCCACGGTTTTTTTCCAACAACACCTATCGTATATCCGGCCGCTCGCACCGCGTCTTCAATAGAGCGTCTGCTGGGTCTCGTTTCATACGAAATCTCCGCGACACCTTTTTTGTAGTTGACATAACTCTTTTTGATCTCCGGAATTTCAGATAAGTGATCTTCAATAAGAACTTCACAGGAACGACAATGCATTCCGGCAATGGGTACAATCAGTTTTTTCATATAATAAGGATAGATTAATTAACGGCTGAAAAAGCGTCAAGCAATCTATTCTTTTTTGGTAACGGTGAGAAGATTTATTGTTGCAAAAGAAGAAATGGGGGGCGATAAGTAAAGGACGCCAAATAGACCTGTTGCCAATAATGTCAGCATCAAAACCGCCGCTCCCGGAAGACCCGCTACCGGAAACAACTCGCTTAGATCGCTGATTTTTTTCGCGACTGCTTGAGCAATCAAATTCCCATGACTCAATGAACAGATACCGGAAACGCCCTGGCCTGTTTCACAAGCATTGTAAATGGCATTTGCCCGGCCGTCGGATTTTGTGCCCGCATCGCTCATTCGAGAATCCATACCTGACATAGCCGATTCCGATGCCATCGCGACCATAGAGAAAGAACACCAACCGCTTGTAAAGAAAATAAAAGCCGTAAACAAAACAAAAAAGGAAATTTTATTTGAAAGTTTCATAATAATCATACTATACTCCGGCTTTTCTTTTTTTTCAACATATCGCTTTAGCGACTGCCCGCACAATCCCTTTGGCAAATGGCGATGGGATGATGTGTCCGGATGTCGGTTTGGACACCAGCGCCGCCAAATTTTTTGCCGCGCGCAGAAGCATTTCCTCTGTGATATTCTTCACTTTATGATCCAGCGCTCCTCGAAAAATTCCGGGAAAACCCAAAGAGTTATTGATCTGATTGGGGAAGTCGGATCGCCCCGTCGCAACCACTGCCGCGCCTCCGGCTTTGGCCTCATCCGGCATAATTTCCGGCATCGGATTGGCCAACGCAAATACAATGGCTTTCTTGGACATTGATGCCACCATAGCGCGCGTCAGCGTATTGCTTCTGGAAACTCCGATGAACATATCCGCGCCCACCAATGCGACACTCAAATCTCCGCGCAGATTCCGTTTGTTGGTTTTTTTGGCTAGTTTTTGCTTAAAAATATTCAGGTCGGCACGTGTCATCTCAATGATGCCGCGACTATCTAACATCACGATATTGCCAACGCCAAATTTCAAAAGTAAATGAGCGATCGCGTTGCCGGCTGCGCCGATGCCCGCGATGACAATCGTGCTAATTTTGGGGTTTTTCTTCACGACCGCAAACGCGTTAATTAATCCCGCCAGCACCACCATCGCCGTGCCGTGCTGGTCGTCGTGAAATACCGGAATATCCAATAATGCTTTGAGTTTTTGTTCTACTTCAAAACAGCGCGGAGCGGAAATATCTTCCAGATTGATGCCTCCGAATCCGGGCGCGATATTTTTGACAGCGGCTACGATCTCATCCGTATCCTGCGTGGCCAGCACTATGGGAAAAGCGTCGACATTCGCAAATGTTTTGAAAAGCATCGCCTTGCCCTCCATCACCGGAAGCGCTCCTTCCGGCCCGATGTTGCCAAGACCGAGTACCGCCGAGCCGTCCGAGACTATTGCCACCGTGTTCCCCCGCATCGTATACTCTCCCATCTTGTCTCTATGCTTGGCGACATACAAAGCGACTTCTCCCACTCCGGGAGTGTAATACACCGAAAGATCATCTTTGTTCTTAATCGGAGCCTTGCCCTGCACGGTAATTTTTCCGCGTAATTTTCGGTGCGCCGTAAGCGCCCTTTTTCCGAAAGAATTTTTCAGCATACGTTTTTCAACATACCTTTATTTGAACGTTTACGTCTTTCCAGTATAACGCTTTCCCCAGAAAATTCATATCAGCGAATATGGACAATCAGCGAATTTACTCTATACTGAAAGAATAATCCTTTAGCATAATTGACTTTAATTATGGAAAATCAGACAGACAGCACAGGCCAGACGCAGACAGACACAACTTTAAAAGCACAGGCAAGCACAACTTCCCACGCGAAGAAAAAATGTGTTTTTAATATGAATAAACGGGCGACGCTGTTTATGGCTGTCGTTTTAATTATCGTTGGAGCATTGTTTTATTTCAAAGGCCTGTTCATAGCCGCCATAGTCAATGGCAAGCCCATTAGCCGACTTGAAGTTATCAGGGAATTGGAAAACACTTCAGGCCGTCAAGCGCTGGATGCGCTGATTGTCAAACGGCTCATTGAAACCGAAGCAAGCAAGGCGGGAATAACCGTTAGCCAAGCGGATATTGACGCGGAAATTCAAATTCTGGAAAACAAAATTTCCAAACAAGGAGGCACGCTGGATCTGATACTGGCGCAACAAGGCATCACACCGGATCAATTCCGCGAACAAATTCTTCTGCGAAAAAAACTGGAAAAAATCCTGGAAAATAATATTCAAGTCAGCGACGACGAAGTAAACCAATATTTTGAGAAAAACAAAATCACTCCTCCGACCGGCACCGCAGAGAACGAAGTGAAAAATCAAATTCGCGAACAGTTAAAAAATCAGAAACTTAGTGCGGCAGCCGATAAATTTATCACCGATCTCAAGTCCAAGGCCGCTATCCAATATTACGTTAATTACGGCGAACCGGCGCCAGCTCCGGAACCTCCAGCGCAAGCTCCGACTCCAGCGCCAGCCAATCCTCCCGCCTCTATGCAAAAACAGTAGCCTTGACCTTGAATGCGCCCGCTGGAACTTGCGCGTTTGAGCGCAGTTCGCGGCGCAAGCGAAGAACGGAGTAAGTTGTATGTGACATACAGCGGTAAGTACAGGAGCTTGCAACAAAGAAATGTACTAAGCGCACAAGTTCTTCTGTATACAAAAAACACTCCCGAATACTTGGGAGTGTTTTTTGAAATTCATTTACCAACTGTTGCCGCCTCGGTTGCCTCCAGAACGAGGAGGACGCTCTTCCAAAGGACGAGCTTCATTGACAGTCAGGGTGCGTCCGTCCAATTCCTTGCCATGCCAGAGAGAGATAGCCTTTTGAGCCTCTTCCTCCGAACCCATCTCAACAAAACCAAAACCGCGCGAGCGGCCTGTCATTTTGTCAATGACGATTTTAGCAGAAACGACGTTGCCGGATTGAGCGAAAGCATCGCGCAAACCGTCCTCGGTTGTACCGTAGGAAACACCGCCAACATATAACTTAGTTGCCATATCAAATCTTCTAACTTGATTATCGTGTAAGGCGACCTTCCCTTGACCTGGCCCTACTTGACGAAGATGTGAGTTTGGCAACCCGACTCTTGCTGTCTAGCGTTACTCCAGAGAGAAAAACTTACAACCCTTATATATTAGCACAAACCCCAAATAATAGCAACCGATGTTTAGTGTATACCACCCCATTGAAGACATAGAGAAGATTTTTTTTGTACGCCGTGCTGCTGCGCAATAAACAAATCGACTCGGCTCAACATCTTTATCCTCCTTGCCCGCGCGCTTAGCGCGGGCGGCAAAAAAGGTTTTGCGTTTTTAATTTGGAACTTTCCGTTTTCTCCTCATCTGAAACCTCGAACTGGCGATTCAAGATCTCGGATGAGGAGAGGGAGGTTAGTCTAACTTCCCTCTCTGCCTCCGCTACGGCGATTTGCTTTGCGAAACCGCCACAGCGGCTGCACACTTGTGTCCAACCCTCGAAACCGAGGGTCAATTGGGTCCGTGCTCCACATTGGCACCACCCGGGCACTCCAAGCGGCAACGATACGGTTTTCATTTCCATCCTCCCAGCCCCGGCAGAATCGGAGCTTTAAACATTTAAGTTGTTTCAAGAGCTTTTTATTTTTTTCTTGTCCTGAGTTTATCGAAGGACCCTCATCTGAAACCTAGAGCAATATTCTCAAGATTTCGGATAAGGGTTGGAGGGAAGATTGGCGTTACTTCAACCAATATCCCCTCCAACACGCAATACTAGATCACGCTTTGAAGATGAAGGCTAATATCACCCCCAGCGTTATCAGTAGGAGTCCCCACAAGAATAGCCTAAGGGAGAAACTCTTTCTTCCCGTGCCGCCCATGGCACCAGCTGCAGTGGTAAATGTTCCGACGACGACGAGATATATTACTATTACCGGAATTAATTCTCTCATCTCTTCTCACTCTCCTCACCCAACGTACGACGACGCAGGCGGGGTGGAAATTGTTTTTGGGTCAAAGAACTGCTTCCTCACTAATTTGAGTGATAATTCGCCATCTCAAATTACGTTACATAATAGCATCTATTAGACTTTCTGTCAAGCAAAACGCCATACATAAATAAGGCTTTTTTCAACTCTTGCGGCGCAAATCAAGTAATTTGAGCTGAATGCCCGTGGAGCCATTCCAGGTATTCTCGTTCAACTGAAACACCACATCCACTCGTTCCCCTTTTCGCAAATCAGGAAAAGCTCCTGCCAGTGAAAAACCAATGGCATCAAAACTTTTCCCGCCGTTTGCGGACGCCAGTTTTAATTTCAAATGTTTACTGCCGTTGCCTACCAGCCGCACCTCCGAAACACGTATATCTTCCAACATAAAAACCGGTTCGGGATTAGACTCGCCAAACGGAGCAAACAGCCTAATATCCCGCATAAGTTGAGACGATACGTGTTCCGGTTTGAGGCGCGCGTCTATCCAAAGTTCCGGTTGCGTCACAATACCCGTCAGATGCTTTTCAACTAGCCCGTTGAATTTATCATAAAAGGCTTCCAAATTTTCATTGCGTATCGTCATACCGGCCGCCTGTGAATGACCGCCGAATTTCACCAGCAGATCACCACATACTTCAAGCGTCTCAATAATGTTGAGTTCCGGAATACTGCGCAATGACCCTTGGCTGGTTTCTCTGCCTTTGGTCAGTACGCAGGTTGGTTTGTGAAATTCACTGGCGATGCGCCCGGCGATCAGCCCCACGATACCAAACGGAAAATGTTCTCCCGCCGCAAAAATGAATTTGCGGTCAGCATATTTTTCAGAGGCAACCTGTCTCACCTCATCCGCCAGTGTGGCGCTGATTTTTTGGCGGGCGATATTGTGAGCGTCCAGTTCCAACGCCAGTACTCTGGCATGCGCCCGGTCCTTTTCCATCAGAAGATCGTGCGCCAGCATCGCATGCGCCATACGAGAGGCGGCATTGATGCGCGGAGCGATCTGAAATCCGATCATCCGCGCGTCCGGCCGAGCGGAATCATCCATTTTGATGTTGCTTACGGAAAACATTTCTTGAAATCCCACGCGCCTTGTCTTCCCAAGCACAATCAGACCGTACTTGGCGATCACGCGATTCTCGTCAATAAGCGGCATTACATCGGCAATCGTACCGACAGCCACTACATCCAAAATCCATTTCAACTGGTCAGCCGCCTGCGGCAAATAGCGCGCGTAAAGGGCTTGGGCGACTTTGAAACTCGCGCCAGCGCCGCATAGTTCGCGAAAAGGGTAAGTTTCGCCGGATAATTTGGGATTGATAATAGCAAACGCTTCCGGTAATACCTCCGGCACATTGTGATGATCAATTACGATGATGTCTATCCCGCGCTTCTTGGCTTCCGTAATTTCATTGTGATTGGTGATGCCGCAATCCAGCGTCAGCACGAGCCTGACACCCGCGCGCTCAAAAAAATCAATGGCATTGACATTCAGTCCATGCCCTTCGCTCAATTTTTCCGGAATAAAAACAGAAACAGAAACACCGATAGCTTCCAGCGCCTCGCGCATAATCACGGAAGACGTCACGCCGTCAGCGTCATAATCGCCAAACACTCCCACGGGCTCACCCGCCTTTTTTGCCAGGCCAATACGCTCCACCACGCGCTCCATCTGCGCAAACAAAAACGGGCTGTGAATATCCCGATCAAAATTAGGAAAAAGAAAACGCTCGCGCGCCGTTTCATCGACATAACCGCGAGCTGTGAGCAAGGCTTCCGTCACCGGGTGATATTTTCCTTCCGCCGTGCTTTCCGGCAAACTTTCAATCCTATATTTCCATTCACCCATTATATTTTCCACACGTTAAGCGCACAAAATTTCCGCTTCAAAAAATCTATCATCAGCGCTTCGCTTGCGCAATTTGAGCGCGATGCGACCACCAGTCCTTTCTTCGGGACAGATAAAATCTGGATTCAAACTGAAATCTTGAGCAAATCTCGCCGCGTCAAAACTGAAAGGGTCAATGCCCAAAACATATTCTTTGGCTGTCAAAATACTATTGATACGTTCAATCATATCGTTAGGCGATGTCATATCGCGTATCAAAAAGTCTTTTACTCCCAGCGTCAGAGCACGCGCTTTATCTTCTTCACGTCCCAAATGAGAAAGAAAAATAATCGGGATGTTGGCAGTCTTAACATTTTTCTTCAATTCATTCACCAAACCGAAACCGTCCATCCGCGGCATAATAATACCAGTCACAATAATGTTCGGCGCGAATTCATTGGCTATTTTCAAGCCGTCCAGCCCATCATTGCCCTCGCGCACGTCAAAATTCACCGCGCGCAAAGACTCCACATATAAAGCGCGCGTATCCGCGTCATCATCCACTAAAAGCAACTTCACGGCACTTTGCATAATTATGCGAATTACTGATTATTGCCAGTTTCATTATATAACAGGAAGGTCTTTATGACAAAAAAATTAAAACTCCGGGAGGCTGGCATTCCAACCTTCCGGAGTTTTGTTATACTTGATCACTATGTGGACTGCTGTTCCGCTAGCCGACGCTCTTCAAGCCGCATCCACTCGCGGTGAAGCCATTCCACAAAGCGTGAGAGTGTTCGCCACCTGGCCATATTGTGAATATGACCATTAGTGTAACGCTTCTTGCCATTTGCCTCCACAACAACTTCCGGATGCCGTACCCGGAAGTTTTCCTTATACTGACGATACTTCAACCCCCACGCAGAATCAGGTCGATACACGAACTGCTGGGCGAGCTGATAGAGCGCCTGTCGCGCGTCTGTCCAGTTGGCAACCGCGCCCATACGTTTGCGGGGAAATCTACCGTCAGGAAGCACGTGTACTCCGCAGTAGGCCTTGAACTTGGCATCCGTAGCGAAGCGCCGAATATCACCAACCGAGGTAATAATGCCGGCGGCGATAATCTCGCCACATCCTTCTACAGATTCCAATATTTTCCAGACATCAAGACACCACATTGCTTTTTTAAGTTCCGCTTCTCTCTGCGCTTCTTCTCTCACCAGGTTTTGCAATATTGCGTCGTTCGCTTTTACCTTGTCAAACTCGTCTTCAATCAATCCCTCGGGATACTTGCCTTCTGGGGAGAGAAAGATTTGCCCAATGAAACGTTGCCGCAAACGTTGTTCACACCGGATACGATCTTTCTGCGCGTCCCGCCTCGCGCAATACGCTTCACGCATCGCAATAAAATCGCGATCGCGTGGACCAACCGCATAAAAAAGATCGGGGTTGGTCACGGCGAGATTCGCAAGGGTTATGTGATCATCGTCCTTCGGAATATCATCCCGGTGATCTTTCAGAAGAAACGGTGTGATGCGTATTACATTCGCGCTGATTTCCTCTGCTCGACGTGAAAGTGCGTAGGCAAACCGGTCGCCCGATCCGCCGAGAACCATGGCCACCGTATCACCACATTTGAGTCCATCAAACGTCGCGGGGACACTGATAACACCATCCTCCAATCCTTTCTTTTTTCGCACTTTTATCTGATGCGGTAGAAAAGATTTTAGATCTTCGTTCTCTTCAATGGCACGATACGAGGTTGGGAAACGACCGAGGACAAAATCCAGTTCCGCCATTTCGTCCTCAAGTTCAAAAATTGTGATGGCATCTCCCTCTTTGATGGCGACCATAGTCGGCCGCTCTTCGCCCTCTGCGGTTCGTTTCACTCGATGCCTGATACCGATAAATCGCGGCATTTCCGCCTCCTTCTTGACGTGAGCCGTAATGGCCCGGAGTTAGAGTTGCGTCCCTTGCGGGACATTCCACGAAAAATTAGAAAAGAACTTTGCTCCGCACTTCCTTGTTCGTCTTTTCAGACAATACGCACAGCGCAGAGCAACCTACTCAAGAAACTAATGAGCAGGAGAGAAAAAAAGAGGGCGAGACACCACGGCAATCGTCCATTATTAAGGACATCGACGCACTCGCCTCGCCCCCGAAATCCCGCGGAACATGTTAACCAACGTCTCAAAAAAAGAGACAAACTAGCAAACGTCCCGCAGGAATCAAAAGAACTTTGCTCCGCAGTTTTTGGTTCGTCTTTTCAGACAACACTCACAACGCAGAGCAATCCTCATATAAAACGAGGTATTGGCAGACAAACCAACAAACGTCAGAAAGACATTCCTCATATCGTCCGCCAACTGGCAATACTTTCATAGTTTGCAAAATTTGTCAATGCCACAAAAATTCTGGTACGAAATTGATATATAACTTAAAAAAGGCTATTTACGTAGGGTTTATTATGATTGCAGAGAGCTTTTTTGTGGTATACTAAAAAAAATTATATATGCCAGACAGAAAACTCCCAGAAAAAATCAAACTGACCGCTGAATTAGAAAAAATCGCCACGGAAATACTGGTAGCCAATGGACGTTCCGTTGAACCTTTCATCAAAATTTTCAATTACAGCGGCGAAAATATCACCACTAGCCAATTGGGCGCTCTCGTGGGTGTTTTTGAAATTTCCGAACCCAACGATGAATCCGCCTATATCGTGAATTTCCTGGCTTCCGTCGCCAAAAAGGAATATTTTCTCAATCCGCGGCGCGGCGCCGTGGAAAGTTTTGAGGCCACTTTGCACAAAATCAATCTCGCGCTTTCCTTGCTCGTGAAACACGGAAATACATCTTGGCTCGGCAAATTGCACGGTGCCATCGGCGTGCTGGAAAAAAACCAGATTCACTTTTCTGTCACCGGAGAAGTTAAAATACTTTTACTGCGCAATAATCATTTTTCGGAAATCAGCGCCGGTCTGGCTTCAGAAGAATCTGCTCTTCATCCCATTAAAACATTTGTGGAAGTGTCCAGCGGACGATTGCTCCCCAACGACAAAATTATCATCGCCTCGCCTGAACTTTTCACTCTTCTGTCTTCAGACGATCTGCAAAAAAACGCCGGACGTATGGATAATGAACGTTTCGCGCAATTTCTCCGCACAGCGCTCATCAATGAACTGGATATGGCCGGAGCGATTATTCTGGATATTTACGAAAGCCAGCCCGTCGTCACGAAAAAGCAAACAATAAAAACCGAGACGACCATCCGTAACGTCTTTAGCCAAACAGCCTTCGCCGAAGCCGTCAAATCTAAAAACCCTGATGCGGAAGAACCAAGCGGAGAAAAAATCAGTGTCATTCCCCAATCAGAATACATTGATTCCAAAACCGGGCATATTTATATCCAAGGCGACGCTCCGCAGACACCGCTCCCACATCCCGGTTTGGAAAAGGCGCGGTTTTTATCCCAAGAAGCGGGTCATCAAATCAGCCGCTTCTTTAACTATCACCGAAAAACTCTGCGCAAAGGAAAACAGCAAAGTTTTA
>JAHFON010000034.1 GCA_023261695.1 Candidatus Moraniibacteriota bacterium | reverse complement strand
TGCCCTTCAAAAGCCGCTAAAGGGAAAAGTATAAGATACCTGTATTGAGCGATAAGTTCTATGATTCTGCTTGGTTCCATTTTCGATTTGCCTTTTTAGGGCAGTTATTGGAAAAACATTTCAAACAAGGCTAAGCTAATTTTGCAAGATTGGGAGTTTTTATTATCGGAGCCGATGATCAGAATCGAACTGATGGCCTGCGCGTTACGAATGCGCCGCTCTGCCAACTGAGCTACATCGGCTTGTTTCAAATTATAATTCTGCGCGCTGAGTTTATTCTCCCCAAAGGCGGGCAACGCCTTTGGGCGGACACTATCTTAGCATATTTTCTAAACTTTCCTCATTGTAAGCAAAAAAGCGCAAAAGTTCAAGCAAGGTGTTTTGTTATGTGAACTGCCTTGTTTTTTATTTACGTATTTTACTGGTATAATGAAAAGCATACAAAATTTTCGCTTTATGTTGCCTAAAATTTTTGGGGTTATCGTTTTGGCTTTGATGTTGTCGGGTTGCAGTTTCAACTTGCCGTCCGGCATTGGAACTTCCGGCGGCAGTATCTGGAAATCTTTTGACAAGGGCCAGACGTTTGCGCCTAAAACAACCGTGGATGAGAAAACAAAAATTTCGTCTGCCGATGTGTTGTCTTTTGTTTTTGATCCGCAAGATTCGCAGACTATTTATATCGGCACCAAAGAAAACGGAATCTTCAAAACTAGCGATGGCGCCGAACGTTGGGAACGGCTGGAATTTCCGCCGCTTAAAGTGTACGGCCTGGCGATTGACTCAACTGACGGAAATCATTTGTACGCGAGCGGTGCGTATCAGGACATCGCCAAAATATACCGCTCCGAAGACGCGGGAAAAAATTGGAAGGAAATTTATACGGAACCGGGCAAGGGTACGGTAATCACGGCGCTGGGTTCGCATCCGAACGCGCCGAATGTTCTGTATGCCGGCACCAGCGCCGGTGTTGTGATCAAAAGCGTGAATGGCGGCGAGACGTGGAGCAATGTTTTAGCGGTCAAAGATCCGATAACAAAAATTTTGTTTCGCGAGGGACAGATGGAAATGATAACTCTTTTGGCTTTCAATCACGGCGTGATATTTTCTGCTGACGGAGGAAAAACCTGGAACGATTATGCGGCGCAAGGTTTTGCGTCTTTGGGCGCGGGAAACTACCGATCTGATTCTTTGGGCGCGAACAACAATGTTCAACCGGATAGCATCGCTGCGCTGACAGCGGATCCCACCAAACTAAATGTCTTATATGCCGGCGCGAAAAACGGCGTATTTCGCAGTGAGGATAATGGCAAGAGTTGGCAGGCGCTGTCCATTATTGAAAGTTCCAAAAAATTTCCCGCGCGCGCAATTGCGATCAATCCACGAAACAGCAATGAGATCGTGTATGCGGCGGGCAACGCGTTTTATCGCTCGGTGGACGGCGGAGCTAAATGGGCTGTCACGCAATTGGAAATCGATCGCGGCGTGGGGGACATTAAATATGACGCGACGCGGCCGGAGATTATATATTTTGTGTTACGCAAATTCTGAAAAACATTTCATAATTTAACCAGTGAGATAAAATTTTATGATTAAAGAACTGATTTCCCAAAAAACCGAAAGTTTTGAGAATGCGGTGGAACATTTCGCGCTGGAGGCGGCGAAAATTCGTACCGGCCGAGCGAACCCGGGGCTGGTGGAAAATTTATTGGTGGATTATTACGGTGTCAAGACGCCGCTCAAACAGATCGCCAGCGTCAATATTCCCGAGGCGCGCCAAATTTTGATCCAATCTTGGGACAAGGGAAGTCTGGTGTTTATAGAAGCGGCCATTCGTGAATCCGATCTGGGAGTTAATCCCAGCAATGATGGGCAAAATATCCGCATCACACTCCCGCCGCTTACCGAAGAGCGCCGCAGGGATTTTGTAAAAACTCTTAACCATCGCGCGGAAGAAGCGCGAATTGCCGTTCGCACCATTCGCGAAGAAATTTGGAAAGACATCCAAGAGTTGGAGCAATCCGGTACAATTGCCGAGGACGATAAGTTTCACGGCAAAGACGAATTGCAAAAAACGGTGGACGGGTATAATCAAAAACTGGAAGCCATTCGCGAGAAAAAAGAGAAAGAGATATTAACCGTTTAATCCATTTCTGATCACCTTTATGTTGACCGCTCTCATCTTTATTATTTTGCTGGGATTGCTGGTCTTTGCGCACGAGCTGGGACATTTTGTTATGGCGCGCAGAAGCGGTATCAAAGCAGATGAATTTGGTTTTGGTTTTCCGCCGCGTTTAGCGGGTGTCATGTGGGATGATGCCATCGGCAGATACAAAATTATTTGGGGGAGCCGCGAGATTTCCAGCGCGCACACCATATACTCTCTCAATTGGCTGCCGCTTGGCGGTTTTGTGCGGATCAAGGGCGAAGACGGAGAAAACGCCGATCCGGATAGTTTTGCCAAAAAGTCCGCCTGGCAGCGCGTGTGCGTGCTGGGCGCGGGAGTGTTCGCGAATCTGATTTTCGCGTGGCTGTTGATTTCCATCGTGCTGACTTTGGGATTGCCGCAACCGATTACATCGGAAGAGCGCATCCAATATCCAGACGCCAAAATACAGATATTTGAAGTCAAAAAAGGCACGCCGGCACAAGCGATGGGTCTTGCACTGGGCGATGAGATTCTGACTATCAACGGAGAAAAGATTACATCTCTCAAGCAGGTGAGCGATACAATCGCGGCTAACCGGGGAAGAGAAATTGAAATGCGGATCAATCGTTTGGGAAAAGAAGTGACAACTGTCGGTACGCCGCGCGTAGCATATCCCGCGGGTGAAGGCAGTCTCGGTATTTCTTTTGGAGAAACCGCTATCGTGTCTTATCCGTGGTATGAAGCCGTGTATCGGGGTATTTTAGTGACTTACAATATCACGCTTGCCATATTGCGGGCGTTGGGGATGGTGATTGTCAGCCTTTTTGCGGCGGGAACGAAAGCGCCGATTGACGTGGCCGGTCCGGTGGGTATTATTTATCTTACCAAACAGATGAGCAATCTGGGTATCGCCTATCTGCTTCAGTTTGCCGCGCTTCTCTCCATCAATCTGGCTATCATCAATATTCTTCCGATTCCGGCGCTGGACGGCGGCCGCATACTCTTCATTCTGATTGAAAAATTCAAGGGCTCGCCCGTGAGCAGGGGTACAGAGGGGATGATTCACAAAATAGGTTTTATACTGCTTTTGCTTTTGATGCTGATTATTACGGTGAGAGATTTTTCCACTTTTCGGATTTTGGAAAAAATTGGCGGGTTTTTCTCCTAAAAAGTTTTTCTTAATGACTTTTTATGTCTAGCGTTATTGGTTTTTTTACCGCGTTTACTTTGCCGAAAAATATTGCCGGGGATACTTCATTCCTTTTGTTTTTTATCGGGGCGAGTCTGGCGTTTGGTTTTATGTTCGGCCGTTGGAAACTAATCAATATTCTCATCAACGCCTACATCGCGCTGGCTTTTATCGGAGTGCTTCCGGCTAGTTGGTTTGCTCTGTCCGTGTATGCCAAGGCAACAGGGTTCATTGTTTTATTGGTTGTGCTCACAGCTATTGATCGGCGTCTTTTTGATTTGCACATCTCCAATGCCGGAACGGATTTTTTTTGGCGGTTATGCGTAATGAGCGTGGTTGTGACTGGAATGACGATCAGTATAGCGTTGTCTTTTCTTCCCAGAGGCGCGGCGCTTGGATTTATTTCCGCCACGGTTTATGGGTATTTCGCGTCTCCGGGCGCGCTGATTTTTTGGATAATCGCGCCGCTCGTTTCACTTTTGTTTATCAATCATCGTTTGAAATAATAAAATATGGACAAGTTGATTATTAAATACTCTGATGTTTGCGCCGGTTTTTTCCTGACGGCGATGTTCGTCATAATGTTTTTTTCCGCTTATAACGACACAGCCACATTTGATGAGGTAGCGCATATTCCGGCCGGTTATTCTTATTTGACGAAGCTGGATATGCGGCTCAATCCGGAACACCCGCCTCTTATTAAAGACTTAGCCGCTGCCCCTTTGTTGTTTTTGAATCTGAATTTTCCCACCAATGTTTCTGAATGGTCGGAAAATATAGAAAGCAGGCAGTGGAATATGGGAAAAATTTTTCTCTACACGTCTGGCAATAATCCGGATACGATTCTTCATTTTTCTCGTTTCCCTATTATGCTGATCGGTCTTTTGCTGGGCTGGCTGATGTATATCTTTGCCAAAAAATATTACGGCAGGCACGCGGCGTTGCTGGCTCTTTTTTTGTATGTGATGTCGCCCACTTTTATCGCCCATTCCAGATATGTGACGACCGATACCGGAGCGTCTTTAGGGTTTTTTGCGGCGTTAGTTTTTTTCACGCGTTTTTTGCAAAACCAAACCGGCAAAAATCTGCTCTCCGCTGGTTCTGTTTTGGGTGTGGCTCTGCTTTTGAAATTTTCTACCGTTATTTTAGTACCGATATTTTTGATTCTCGGACTTTTATGGATTTTTGTTGAAAATTATTCTGAAGATATTTTTGCTCCGAAAAATTATTTGATAATTTTGTGGAAAACAGCGTTGGTTTTTCTCTCCAGTTTGGCGTTGGTTTACGCGGTTTATACTTTTCATATTTGGAAATACCCGCTGGAATTGCAAAAAACCGACACGTCAGCCATTTTAACCTCCGCGCGGGGACAGGTAGCATCGGCTGCGCTCAATAAACTGTCAGATATTTTTGTGTTACGGCCGCTTACGGAATACTTTTTGGGGGTGGCTTCTGTCATCCAGCGTGCGGGAGACGGCAACGCGGCCCATTTTATGTATACGGTTTATTCCAAGGCTACGCCGTGGTATTTCCCGGTTTTGTATCTCGTGAAAGAACATTTGGCGTTTCACATATTGACGCTTGCAGCGCTTGTTTTTGCTTTTTGGAAAATAATCAAAACTCCGGAAAAAAATCCGGCGCTCATTTTGCGCTGGATGAGGGAACATTTTTTGGAAGCGGCGTTTTTGTTTTTTATTTTCGTGTACGCTTTCCAGTCCATAACCGGCAATTTGAATATCGGCGTCCGGCACATCGCTCCCGTACTGCCGCTGATTTACATTTTGGTGGCCAACCAAATTGTCAAATGGTTTCGTGTTCCGCGCAAGTTTTCTAACGGGGTTTACGATTACGGGAATATTCTTAAATATAGTTTTGTCGGAGCGATGGCGCTTTGGATAGTGTTGGACACTTTAATCACGGCGCCGTACTACCTTTCCTACTACAATGAGTTGGCGGGCGGGACATTGAATGGTTACAAGGTAGCCACTGATTCCAATTATGATTGGGGGCAAGATATGAAAAGATTGAAATGGTGGATGGACGCAAATAACGTGCCGGCCGAAGGACAAAAAATCGCTTTGCATTATTTCGGCGGAGGATCGCCCGCGTATTATTTGGGAGCAAACAATTATGAAGACTGGTGGTCGTCCAAGGGAGCGCCGCAGGCGGGTATGTATTTTGCCATTTCAGCTAATGCCAGAGAAGGTTCAATGGCCACGCCCGTGCGCGGATTTACGCAAGCGTCGGATGACAAATACCTTTGGCTAAAGGATAAAATCCCTATCGCCCGCGCCGGCAGTTCCATATTTATTTATAAATTCTAGTACCCATTACCGAGTTTTTCGCGGGGCTTGACAGGGGATTTTTAGTCACCTATACTTACAAAGCAATCTAAGAGCTGATAAGCTCTGGTTGCTTTTATTTCTTTTTGTTTTTTCTTAGGGTGAGAAAAACAAGGTAGGAGAACCTTAACAATTTTGAATCCGCACAAAATTGACCTCGCAGAATTTGCTTCCGCAAAATCGCGAGGAGCATCACAATTTTTTGCGGTTAGTCCTAACAATTGTAACGCAAGTTACAATTATAGAATCTATCATGAATTTTTTTTGAGAGTTTAATCTCTGTTCAAAACAGGGATTTTATTCTTCGCCATCGAGATAGTTGGTGAAGGTACTTGTTTTGCAAGTATTCTCAATCTGTCTTTTTTGAGAGTTTGATCCTGGCTCAGGATGAACGCTGGCGGCGTGGATAAGGCATGCAAGTCGAAAGGGTTTAGGCCCTTGGCAAACGGGTTCGGAATACATAGGAATCTGCCCTAAAGTCGCGGATAATCCGGAGAAATCCGGAATAATACGCGATGTGCTCTACGGAGTAAAGATTTATCGCTTTAGGAGGAGCCTGTGTCCTATCAGCTTGTTGGTGAGGTAATGGCCCACCAAGGCTATGACGGGTAGGGGGTGTGAGAGCACGGCCCCCAACATTGGAACTGAGACACTGTCCAAACACCTACGGGTGGCTGCAGTCGAGAATATTCCACAATGGACGAAAGTCTG
>JAHFON010000010.1 GCA_023261695.1 Candidatus Moraniibacteriota bacterium | reverse complement strand
CACAATTATCGTCATTCTTTTCCCGTTTTATCTGCCCTATGTGATTCTTGGACCGCTTATTATTTTACACACGATACAGATGCCTGTTGAATTATTCTTGGTAAATCAAGCGGGACAGACGTTAAAAAAACACCCTGCCCTAAAAATAGGCATCGCGGGCAGTTTCGGCAAAACCAGTATGCGCGAGATTCTCAAGACGGTTTTGTCTGAAGGCAAGAAGGTGGCGGCGGCTCCGCAAAATTTTAATACTCCTTTGGGGATTGCCAAGTTTGCAAAAACTTTGAAAGGAGACGAAGAAGTTTTAATTTTTGAATTCGGAGAATATTACAAGGGCGATGTCAAAAAATTATGCGAATTGGTACGACCTGACATCGGCATCATCACCGGTATCAATGAAGCGCACCTGCAAAAATTCAAATCATTGGAACGCACGACTAAAACCATTTACGAACTGGCGGATTATCTGGGCGCGCGGCCATTGTATGTCAATGGAGAAAATGAACTGGCGCGAAAAAACGCCCGCCCGGATCACATTTTGTACAATAGTAAGCGCGCGGGAAATTGGCGCGTTACAAATCCCCGTACCGGACTGGACGGCACAGCTTTCACTTTAGTCAATGACGGCGCAAAGTTAGAGTTGAAATCGGCGCTGTTAGGTTTGCATCAGATCGGCCCTTTGGCGGTGGCTGTGAACATTGCTTTAAATCTCGGTTTGTCGTTTAATCAAGTGGTAGACGGTGTTGCTAAAACCAGACCATTTGAACATCGGTTGGAGCCCAAAGAAAGCGGCGGGGTAGTTACTTTGGATGACAGTTACAATGGCAATCCCGACGGCGTGAGAGTGATCATTGAATTTCTGGCATCCTTACAAGATCATCGCAGATTTTATGTCACGCCCGGCCTCGTGGAAATGGGAAATAAAACTGAAGAAGTGCATAAACAAATCGGCAGAAGTTTGGCTCAAGCTCAAATTGAAAAAGTTATTCTCATTAAAAATTCCGTAACGCCTTACATTGAAACGGGCTTGCAAGAAGAAAAATATGCAGGCGAGGTAATGTGGTTTGACGATGCGCTTAAAGCTTTTGCCGCTCTGCCGCATTTGACTGTGAAGGGAGACGTTGTTTTATTGCAAAACGACTGGCCTGACCAATATAAGTGAACTGAAAAATATGAAAAAAACCATTGCTGTTATTTTCGGGGGTCAAAGCGTGGAACACGATGTTTCCATTATCACCGCGCATATACCCATAATTCAATCATTGCTGGCGACAGGAAAATTTAGCGTGTGGCCGATTTACATCGCCAAAGACGGAGCATGGTACGCCGATCAGGCGATGAATGATCTGGCCTATTTCAAGCAGAATGATTTTTCGGCGCGGTTGGCGAAACAAAAAAAGGTGCGGCTCTTGTTTGATCAAGGACTGAAAATAATCTGGCCCGGCTTAAGATCAAAAGAGGTAAAAATTGACATCGCCTTTCCCGCCATGCACGGCACTTTCGGTGAAGACGGAAGTTTGATGGGGCTTTTGCGTCTGGCTGGCGTGCCTTTTGTCGGTTGTGATTTGTTTGCTTCGGCGATAGCTATGGATAAAGTTTTGACCAAGCAAGTTATTGGGAGCGAAGGCATTCCTGTTGTGCCATATATCTGGTTCACAAAAAACGATTGGCAAACAAAAAAAGAGGTTTGGCAAGAAAAAATTTCTCAATTGCGCTGGCCGGTTTTCGTCAAGCCGGCGCATTTGGGTTCCAGTATCGCCATCACCAAAGTCAAACAGATCGGTGGACTGGAAAATGCCGTTGAGGTGGCTTTGCATTACGACGATAAAGTGCTCGTGGAAGAAAGCGTGGAAAACTTGATTGAAGTGACTCTGCCGATTATGGGCAACGATGAATTGCAACTGGCGGCCATAGAAAGGCCGCTCAATAAAACTGAATTTTTGGATTTCAATGACAAATATTTAACTGGCGGAAAAAAATCCTCCGGTCCGGACTTAAACAGAGAAATTCCAGCCAAGATTGATGAAAACCTGGCGAAGCAAGTAAAAGATTTGGGCAGAAAAACTTATCGCGCCATTGGTTGTTCCGGCACAGCCAGAGTGGATTTCTTGATTGACGCTGCCATCAAACGTGTCTATGTCAATGAAGTCAACACGCTCCCCGGCAGTCTTTACCATCACAATTGGAAAATGGTCGGAGTATCCGGCGTGGAACTCGTTACCCAGTTAATCACGCTGGCGGAAGAACATTTCGCAAAACGCCAGAATATAACTTACACTTTCAATTCTGATATTCTTTCCCGCTAATTAAATCTTTTCCCACAAAAGGCCGCAGAACTTCCGGCACGACCACACTACCGTCGGCGCGCTGATAATTTTCCAGAATGGCAATCAATATACGCGGGCTTGGCAACGCTGTATTGTTGAGCATATAAACATATTTTTTCTCGCCGGTTTTCGCATCTTTGTATTTGACGTTAAGCCGTCGCGCTTGCCAGTCCAAAAAACTGGAAGCCGAACCGGTTTCTCCGTAGCGATTCATCCCGGGCAGCCAGGCCTCCAAGTCAAAGGAGCGGTATTTTCCGGCGCTCATATCGCCGGTACAAATTTGCAGTTTGCGATATGGCAAACCAAGTTCACGGTGCATTTCTTCAGAAATAGTAAGCATCTCATCTTGTAATTTGTTGGACATCTCAATATCGGCCGAAGTTAATATAACTTGTTCCACTTTCATAAACTCGTGCACGCGATACATCCCTTTCGTGTCTTTGCCGTAAGAACCAATTTCACTGCGATAACACTGGCTAAAACCGGCCAATTTCAAAGGCAAATATTTTTCTTCCAAAATTTCCCCTGAATGGTAAGCCAGCAACGCCGTTTCCGCCGTGCCAGCCAAAAATTTGGATTCTTTGGAAAGATTACCGTCGGCGTCTTTGTCTCCTGTGTCTATTTTGTAAATCTCGTCCACACCGCCATCGTATTCCAAGCCTTTGAAATAACCGCTACCGAACAAAGAAAAACCCTTCACTAACGTCGGCGGAATCATCGGCGCGTAACCCTTGGAAATCATTTTTTGAATGGCGTACAGCATCATTCCCATTACCAAAAGCGCCCCTTCATTTTTCAGATAGTATCCGCGATAACCCGCTACTTTTACGCCTCTCTCCAGATCAATAATGTCCAGTATTTTTCCTAATTCAATATGCGTGCGCGGCGCAAAGTCAAATTCAGGTTTCACTCCAAATTCCCCCATTACAACATTGTCGGCATCGCTTTTGCCAATCGGAGTGTCCGGTGAAACAATATTTGGCGCTTGCGCCATTAAGACATCGTATTCTTGTTGCGCGCTTTCCAATAAAGGTTCTTTCTTGTTTAATTTCTCTTTGATTTCTTTGCCTTTGGCGATAATTTCCGTTCGTTCTTTTTCGGTTTTCGCCGAGGATATCAGATCATTGATATCGTTTTTGAGAGATTTGAGTTCTTCTATTTCTTGCAGTAAAGTAACGCGCTCGTTATATTTAGCCAACAGTTTTTTCACATCAAAATCGGAGCCCTTATTTTTCGCGGCTTCCGCAATCGCTTGTTGATGGTCTTTGATAAATTGAATGTCTAACATACTTGTTACTTTATCAAAAATTCTTGCAGTTGACCAGTTGAGGTAAATGTGCAATAATGTAAGCAAGGTTGAAACTGGTTTTCAATTTTGTTTTGGGTTTTTGCACGTTAACAATTTAGAGAAATTAGTAAGGAGGTGGTTTCAGAGAAAGTAAAGTCTAAAAGTACAGAAAACTGCGCGCAACTCATAAAAAACAACTAAAAACTCGAGGGAGAAATGATTGCCGATAAGGAATATTGCGAGGTACGCGGGGCGGTCGTTGAGTTGCTGAAATTAAAAGGCGCGTCAGAAAAAGGACTGGGGCTTTTTGTGCTACTGAAACGCGCTGATGGTGTAAGTTTTGCCATCAGCAGTAAACTAGCACAAGAGATCGGCTTGGGACCCAAGACAGTTGTTATCCGAGCCGAGACCCTACACGAGATTTACGATGAGTTGATGTTGCTTGTAAAAGAAGAGTATAAGGATGAGTATAAGGAAGTGCGCTGGCAAATTTCAGAGCTTCTGAGGACAAAAATCTTTGGACCAGAAAAAGAAAATGTCCAAGCCCCGATTTCGTTTTCGTTCTTTGCAAAAGCAAAGGCATGTGCGTGTACGATGGCAAATGCGTGTGCGTGTAAAAAGGCCAAGGAATACGTGCTTTCCATTGAGTCTCACATCGCGAAGCAAGTGGGACTTGGTTTGGAAAGGCTTGAGATACGAAAAGAGAATCCTTGGGCTGTGTACACGGCATTGGCGCCGCTGATAATCAGCGCCGGTATCGGAACCGGCACCTAATCCTCCTCCTGTCCTAAAAAAAAGGACAAACGCCCCCGAAGGTAAACGATGATTCTATCGCACGCCTCTCGGGGGCTGTTCTTTTACAAAAAAATGTGGACAACACTGGATTCGAACCAGTGACCTCTGCAATGTGAATGCAGCGCTCTAACCAACTGAGCTAGTTGTCCTTTTTGGACGCGGACCGAGTCGGCGGGAAGATTACCGTTTCGCGCACGGAGCGATTCATCAGAATAGCAAAGAAACGTTCACTCATACCGAAACCGCAAGCTGGCGGCATACCATATTCCAACGCCTGAATAAAATCCTCATCCAGCATCATTCCTTCTTTGTCTCCGGCCGCACGAAGCCTCATTTGTTCTTCAAAGCGCTTGCGTTGCTCTTGTGGATCATTGAGTTCCGCAAATCCATTGCCCAACTCGCTTTTGGCCGCGACTGGCTGAAAACGAAGCGCGCGCTTTGGATTAGCTGGATCAACCTTGGCCAATGGCGACACTTCGATCGGATGGCCGACCAAAAAGCACGGCTGGATCAATTTCTGCCGCACGGTTTTTTTGTACAGCGTATCAATCATTCTTCCTTTGCCGTACGCCGGTTCATATTTTATGCCGAGTTCGTCAGCCTTTTTTTTCAAATCATTCACAGTCACATCAAAAGAAAGATCCATGCCGGTCTCTTTCTGGAATTCCGTAAAATAATCTACGCGCGCGAATGGCCGGTTCCAATCAATTTCCTCTTCCGCGTATTTCGTTTTCATTGTTTCTCCCGCAATGGCGCGCGCTATTTCCTTATACAATTTTTCAGTTAATCGCATACCTTCCTCCATACCCATATAAGCCGCGTAAAATTCCAAATGGTCAAATTCCTGAAGATGTTCGCGGTCAACGCCTTCATTGCGGAACACGCGTCCAATTTCAAATACGCGTTCGTATCCTCCGGTCAGCAGGCGTTTCAGAGGAAGTTCTAGTGAGATACGCAAATAAAAATCTTGATTGAGCGCGTTATGATGCGTTTTGAACGGTTCCGCCTCCGCCCCGCCGGGAATATGTTCCAAAACCGGCGTCTGTACTTCCAAAAATTTTTCTTGCTCTAAAAACCGGCGCGCCGTTTGCCAGAAAATATTTTTCTTTACGAATAACTCTCTGGTTTCCGTATTCAGGAGCAAATCCAGATAACGGCGGCGCAATAATTCTTCTTCGTCCTTCAGTCCATAAAATTCTGTCGGAATGGTGCGTAAAGATTTGCTAAGAATTTTCCAGTCATTGGCTTCCAAAGTCTTTTCTTCTTTTTTGGTTAGAAATAATGTACCGCCCGCTGAAATAAAATCTCCGAGTTCAATCGTGTCAACGAACAATTTGAATTTTTCCTCGCCTAAAATTTTTTCTGAAAGAAAAATCTGAATTTTGGCAGTGCCGTCTTCAATGTGAGCAAAGGCAATTTTGCCCATCGGACGCAGTGAACGCACCCGGCCAACGAGGGAAACGTTTTCCCGCAATTTTGCGAGTTCTTCAAAACGGGAAAGCGCCTGTTCGTTTTGCATCAAACGATCGGATGTTTCGGGATAAACGTTGCCGAATGCCTTTTGCAAAAGAGAGAGCTTCTCTGATTTTGTGCTCAAAATATCTTCACGCATAGTTTCATTTTATGGGCACAAAAAAGAAAAAGCAAGCCCGCTCGCAATTTTAGCATAACGATGCGAGCATAATCTCCGGATAACTTTTACTCTATGGAAATAATCTCGTATTTAACGGTTCCGCTGGGAGTCACCACTTCAACTTTATCACCTTTGCCTTTGCCGATAAATTCTTTACCGAGAGGCGATTCGTTGGAAATTTTTCCTTGTGCCGGATCAACTTCATTGGAGCCGACAATTTCAAAATGAAGCTCTTTACTTTTCATCTTAACCGTCAACCGAGAACCGATGTCAATTGACGAAAGGCTTTTTTGTTTGACGGCTACGACGGAATCTTTAAGCATGCTTTCCAATTCCGCTACGCGCGTTTCATTTTCATTCTGCTGATGTTTAGCTTCGCTGTATTCCGCGTTTTCGGAAAGATCGCCTTGCTCTTTGGCTTCTTTGATAGCATCGGCGATGGTCTGTCGCACCTTGGTCTTGCGCTCTTCAAGTTCATCTTGCAATTTTTTCAAGCCTTCTTTGGTAAAAATCCTTGTCATAAGTTATATTTAGAAGATAAATTTCCCATGCCCTTGGCAAACAAAAACTTCTGTCCAGAAAGGAGAGAAGACTCCGCAAAGCCAGTCCATAGTATCAAAATGAAGAAAAATGTCAACTTGGAATATCGCGCCTTAATTAAGCCATTTTTGTTAATCTTTACGTAAAATTCTCCGTAACTCTGACGCGCTCTCTTTTATTTATCAGAAACTTCCGGCCGAGAAAAATACCAATTATAAACATTTTTGGTTATCGGTACGGCATTATACCCTTCTTCTCCCTGACCTTCCACCAAAACAATCATCGCCAAACTCGGATTTTCGTAAGGAGCAAAGGAAACAAACCAGCCGTGCGTATTTTTATTTCCGCCAAACTCCGCGGTGCCAGTTTTGCCTGCCACGGCTACCGGAAGTGTTTTTAGAGATTGCGCCGTGCCCTTCGAATCCATAACCGCCGCCCGCATACCTTCGCGTACGATACGCAAAATATCCTGATCGATGAAATTTTTTCTGATGATTTCCACGGGAACCGGAGTCGCGGTGCCATCCGCGGAACGTATCTGGGATACCACCCGAGGCGCGTACAGCGTCCCGCCATTGGCGATCGCCGCCACTGAATTGAGAATTTGCAGAGGTGTCGCTGTCACGAATCCCTGTCCGATGGCCGCGTGATAATCATCGCCAATGTACCAACGTTCGCCGATTTTATCTTGTTTCCACTTGGCATCGGGAATTAGTCCGCTTGATTCCGCCGGCATATCAATACCAGTTATAGTGCCATAACCAAACAGGTTCTCGTATGTTTTCATTCTCTCCATACCCAGGCCTGATACACCGCCGTACCCGCCACCGACGGAATAAAAAAATACATCGCTGGATACCGCGAGAGCGCGCCTGATGTCAGTGAAGCCATGCGCCTTCCAATCACCAAAGAAAAAATTGCCTACTTTGATACCGCCGCGACTCTCAATCTGCGTGTGTTCATTTACGATATTTTCCGTAAGCGCGGCGGCGGCCAGCACCGGTTTGATAGTGGAGCCGGGAGGATACTCTCCTGAAATCGCGCGATTGAAAAGGGGCTGTGCAGGATCATTAACGATGGCCTGATATTCCCTAAGCGAGATACCTTGCGCAAACAAGTTGTTGTCAAATCCCGGTAAACTCACCAGCGCACGCACAGCGCCACTCTGCGGATCAAGCGCTATGGCCGCCGCCTGTTTCAATCCCTTTTTTTCCAATAATTCTTGTAAGCTGTCAAATAATTTTTTCTGTAAATCAGCGTCTATATTCAGTATCAAATCACTGCCCGCGACCGGCTGTACGATACCCAATTCACTTTTCACGTCACCGAGCGCGTCTACTTCCGCTTGCTGAAAACCATTTCGCCCCCGCAAAAATGCTTCGTAACTTTTTTCTATCCCCTGTTTGCCAATAGAATCAGTTAGCAGATAATCCGGATGTTCAGCCAGCTCCTCTTTACGAATTTTGCCGTCGTATCCGAGAATATGAGAAAAAATTAGGCTATCGGTATAATCGCGCTCCGTTGTTTTATAGAGCCTGATACCGGGCAATTCCCGACTCCGACTCAAGAACAAAAGTGTTTCTTCCTGACTCACGCGTTCTTTGACAAGTAACGGCTGAAATGATTTCCGATCAAGTCTCTGAAAAATAGCCTCCGTTGTTTCCGATTCTAACGCAAACGTGGAAAGCAGTAAAGTTTTCATCGCTTCTTCTTTGACTGGATCGTCCGGAATATCAGCCGGAATCAAAATAAGGTCCATTCTCGGCGTGTTACGCGCCAGCTGTTTGCCAAAACGATCGTAGATAATGCCGCGCGGCGCTGGAATAGTTTGCGCGCGCAAACTATTCCTCCGTGCCATTTCACTGTAATCCGAACCCTTAATCACATTGAGATACGCCACGCGCGAAGCCAATGTAAGCAGGATTACAATCGCCATTCCCAAGAAAATTTTTATAATCGCGCGATTGAGCGGCCACTCAATTTTGGCCGCCTCCCGCTCTGTCACAGTTAAAACAGCATCATCTATTTCCATTCCGCGCCTCTTAACTGAATATTTATTCTTTCCGATAAACAAGGACATATTATTTCATTTTCAAAAAATCACTTTGGGACAAGTATCCGATATATTTTTCAAAACGTCTGATAACTTGGTACGCGCCGACAAAAATAAACAAAGTCCAAACAACAATACCCGGTAGAGCGTTTCTGATCGCTATTTCTGATAATCCGCCGTGCTGAAAAAAAATAAAATTGAAAATGATATAACCCAAAGCGCTCATACCGGCAAACAGCCCGTGCAAAACCATTCCAAAACCGCCATGCTCCACTAAAAGGCGCCGCGAGAGAAAACTGACGGCGTAGGCCAGCGGCACCGCATACAAGGTAAGCGCCCCTGGCATTCCGGCAGACACCACGTCAAAAAGCAAGGCTAAAGGAATAATCATAAAAAGCGCCGCCGGAAAACCGGAAACAAGCACCCAAGCCACGATACTTGCAATCAAAACAAGCGGCGCGCCCATTTGAGGAAACAATATATCAAAAAAAGAGAATTCAAAAAACACGACCGCTAAAATAAAAAATAAACGCAAGAAAAATATTTTCATACTCACTTGCCGCTTTCAATGACAAAAACGTAACGTAGCCGATCAAGTCTCACCGGCGAAATCAGCGGGGCTTGTTGAAAAAGACGATCATCAGAAAGACGCGGCTCTTGCAGTGTTCCTATAAGCAGGCCTTTGGGCATATCCCCGCCGAGTCCCGATGTTACCACGGTATCGCTCGCTTTCAAAACATCGGCCTGCAACACAGTATCAAAAAGCAACCCCAGTCCGTATTCTCCTTTCACAATTCCCCTCGCGTCCGTATCAATGGTAACGCCGTTTATCAGACTTTCTTGATTGGAAATCAACATCACTTTGGAGTTAGACGGAAACACTTCCGCCACTCTCCCGATGAGAACTCCGGCATTGACAATGACCGGCATACCTTTCTGCATTCCATTCAGCGCCCCTTGATTGATGTAGAGCCAGTTTACGTCTCGACCGATCACTTCCGCTGATTTGAGTGAAAACCTATCTCTGGGCAGAAGTCCCAATTGCCGGCGTAATTCGTCATTTTCCCGGCTGACATCGGATAACTTGGCGTTTTCTACAAGAAGCCGCAGACGCTCTTTTTCCAAACGTTCATTTTCATTTTTAATTTCTCCGATAGACAGAAAAAAACCGAGTGTGTCCTTCACACTAAATGCCGTGACAGAAAAAATTTTTTGGACCGGCAGTGCCACAGTCATTATTCCCGCCCGCAATTGAATAATCGGCCACCGAGGACCAAGCAATATAAAAATCCCAAGCGCGGCAAAAACCATCAATGCTTGAAAAAATTTTGTTTGGATAAATTTCCCGCGCAAAGCCATAAGTAGAAACCGGATTGAGAATTAAGAATTGAAAGTTGGTAAGTAAAAGTTGAAAATTGAAGGTTAGTACTTGATAATTAATCATTAACCTAGAGACTTATTCGTCTCCTGTTCAAGCAGCACTTCTTTCAAACTTTCCATATCATCCAACACAACACCAGTGCCGCGCACCACGGCTGTCAGGGGATCTTCCATTAAACGAACGGGAATTCCAGTCTGATTGGCGACTAATTTATCCAAACCGCGAATCAAACTGCCGCCGCCGGCCAGAATAATGCCCCGGTGCATAATGTCAGCCAAAAGTTCCGGCGGCGTCTCCTCAACGATTGTCTTGATGTTATTCACGATAATACGCACGGAACGCGAAAGCGCTTCCCGAATATGTTCATCCGTCACAGCCACTTCTTTGGGCAAACCGGAAACAAGATCACGTCCGCGCAAAAAAGAAGTGAGACGCTCGCGTTGCGGGTAAGCGCTACCAATGGCAATTTTTACTTCTTCGGCAGTTTTCTCGCCGATCAGAATATTAAATTCATCCCGACTGTAACGTATGATATCTTCATTCATTTCGTCGCCTGCCACGCGAAGACTGCGCGAAATAACCACGCCGCCCAATGAAATCACGGCGATCTCCGTCGTGCCTCCGCCGATATCCACTATCATATTGCCCGTCGCGTCAATCACCGGCAAACGCGCTCCGATAGCGGCGGCCATTGGCTCGTCAATGAGAAATACCTGTCTGGCGCCGGCATTGAGCGTGGCTTCTATCACGGCGCGCTTCTCCACTTCCGTCACACCGGACGGAATACCGATCAGCACGCGCGGCCGCCGCAGAAACACAAAGTTTTCTTTAGTCACTTTGTTGATAAAATAACGCAACATCTGTTCCGTAACTTCGAAATCGCTCACCACGCCATCCACCAACGGGCGCGTCGCGACAATGTGCCGCGGCGTCTTGCCAGCCATTTTTTTAGCCTCGCGTCCGATAGCCAGAATTTGTCCGGTGCGCTGATTGACCGCTACTACAGACGGCTCGTTGATCACGATGCCGCGGCCGCGCACATAAACCAGAGTGTTGGCCGTGCCCAGATCAATGCCAATATCTTGCGTAAAATTCTTGAAAAAACGCTCAACAAAGCTATTTTGTAAATTCTTAAAAAAACGCGGCGCTTTAAACATAAAGAAATTTGAAAAAGACAGACAAAAAAACGGGATACATACCATTCTATCCCATTTCATAAAAAATTCCAACCGCCGGGTATGAATGTTCAAATTTCCTAAGGCGTAAGACGTTTGACATCTCGCGGAAAAAGCACAGCTTCCTTAATGCTTCCCAAACCAAGAAGTTTTTGGATGATACGCTCGGAACCGAGTCCCCATCCTCCGTGCGGCGGTGCGCCATATTTGAAAATATCCAGATAATCTTTGAACGTATCGGGATCCATACCGCGTTTCTTGATATTCTCAACGAGCTTTGCATAATCGTGAATGCGCTGTCCGCCGGACGCGATTTCCACGCCGCGAAACAAAAGATCAAACGTATCCGTATAGTTTGGATCATCGGCATTTGGCATACTGTAAAACGGGCGCAAGTTTGTCGGGTACTGTGTCAGAAAAACAAAATCTGAACCATAATTTTTCGCGACATACTCGCCAATCAGCCGCTCACCTTCGTTGTCAATATCTTCATTTTCAATAATCTTGCCGTATTCTCGTTTCAGAATTTCTACAGCGTCTCTCAAAAGAATCCTCGGAATAGCAACGACTGGAGGCATTGCCGCCGTATACTTTTCCACCTCCGCTTTTCCACGCTCGCCTATACTTTGCAAAACTTCTAAAATAATTTCCTCCAATTCCACCATCACGTCTTCCACTCCGGAAATAAATCCCATTTCGGCGTCCAAACCGGTATATTCATTGACGTGCCGCGTCGTAAAATGCGGTTCCGCACGAAAAACAGTTCCGATTTCAAATACCCGTTCAAACGCGCTCATCGCCGCCTGTTTGTAAAACTGCGGACTTTGCGCGAGAAAGGCTTCCCGTTCAAAGTATTTTATCTTGAAAAAATTCGCTCCGCCTTCCGTAGCGGAAGACAAAATTTTGGGAGTCTTGATTTCCCAAAACCCTCTCTTGCGGCACGCCGCCGCGTACGCCTCCAGCAAAATCGCGTACAATGAAAAAATCGCGCGGACTTTGGCGTTACGCAAAGAAATCGTGCGATTATTGAGAAGCGTTTCCAGTTGCAAGTTTAGTTCCTGATTGGAAACGTCAATGGGAAGTTCCTCGCTGGGTTGTGCGATAACCACGACGCTCGCGACTTCTATTTCTACATCACCGGCGACCAATTTCACGCTCTCCGTTTTACCGGGACGTTTTTTCACCAAGCCCGTCACCTCAATCACGTATTCACTCCGCACCTCCTTGACAGCCTTCATCGCTTCCGACTTATCCGGAAGTATTACCAACTGCACCGTATCACTCCTGTCTCGCAGTTCAATAAAAATCAGTTTTCCGTGATCACGCCTGACAGAAACCCAACCGGAAAGTTTTACTGTTTCTCCGATATGTTCCGGCGTTTCAGAAATCATCGTTCGTTTCATAGCGTTTTCCCGGCCGCCTGTTCTTTGAAAAAATCATTCACGGCGTAGGCTAGTCCGCTGGGCGTAATATAAGTCTTCAAAAAAGTTTTATTGACGAGTCCGGACTCCACCAAAGCCTTCAAATGCTCATCTTCCAGAGATGCGGACAGGACAAATATCGGAGTGTACTTTTTCTCTTCAATTTCTTTCAAGCGTTTCACGATTTCGCGACCGTCCATCCCGGGCATTATCACATCGGAAATAATCATATCAAAATCGTTATTCAGAGCCTCGTTCAAACCGGAGATCCCTTCGTGTTTGGTAACCACCTCATAGCCTTCATCACGCAGACGCCGGCTGAACATTTCCACAAAGACCGCCTCGTCTTCAATAAACAGAATGCGTTTGCCGAGCTTGACGTGTTCTTCGGGACTCTGTTCCTGACGAGTGAAATTTTTCTCCTGCTCGCTCCATTGATGTAAAAAACGATTCAACTCCACCACCACTTCCGAGGGAGAAAATTCCGTCTTAGAAACAAAACCGTTCGCTCCCAGTCTCAAGCATTCCTCGCGATCTTCGCTACTGCTCAAATTGCTAAACACTATTATTTTCAATTCTTTCGGATACTCAGGATTCGTACGCAATTCGCGCAAAACATCCATCCCGCTCATTTCGGGAATCACCAAATCCAGCAAAACCAGATCAAATTTTTGCGTAAGCGCCTCTTTCAAAGCCGCTTTTCCTGATGTCACATTCAATACTTCAAAACCGGAACCCTCAAATTTTTTTTTGTAAATTTCCGCGATAAAAGGATCGTCTTCCACAAAAAGTATTTTAGTCATACACAAAAATCATTAGAAAATTAAACGGCACAAATCCCATCCCTTTACAGAATACCAAATAAGAGGCCAAAAAGCAACGCCCCCGTCTTTTTCAAGCCTTACAGGAAAACTAAATTATTTTACAAGAAAGTTAAATAATGGCTCCATATATTCATCACATTTCTTATTTTTTTGAAAGAAGCTAGCTATATCAGCTTTGATAAGGGATAACGTAATTATTTTACCAAATTCCGATTGTTTTCTTTTTTTTGAAAGTTTCTTAACAAATGTTTCATATTTCCTAACAAATTCTTCGGCTGTTTCTGTCAACTCAACGCGATAAACCACTGTCATCTTATCTGTTGGGCCGCCCTCTTTGAAATACGCGCATTTTAACTCGGCAACTCTATTCACGTCGGTAACGTCAATTCCAAGCTCTTCTTGCAATTCCTTAGTAATATTGTATTCGAAATCAAAAATATCTCCTCGCAGATCATCATTGTCTATGCCCCCACCACACAATTGGATAACGCCAGCGCGCGATGTCTGATCTCCCATTTCACCAAAGATAACTTTCCCATCCGCGGAAACAACTAGCGCTGCCGTATGAATGATACGCACATTACACTCTCCCAAATCACCTACATCTTGAGAGTAAAGATAATGGGCGTAATCCGTCTTTTCAACTAATATCTCTATATGATCTTCAGATTTCTCTTTTTTCGTAACCGTAAACACCTCGCCCCGTTTGTAAGATTTTCCGTTCTGGATAAGCTCGTTCCAATACACATCAATTTTCTGTTGAATATCTAAAGGAAGAACTGCTTGTTGATTACTATAACGGACTACAAGCTTTTTTGTAAGATTAAAAACAGAAAAGTCTTTCATAAGGTTTGATTTATTTCCAATTTTTTGGCATTGACCCTAATAGAGATTAAAGAGCCGTCTATACTGTTTTAATTTCCAGTAACACCATAGAAAAATATTCTTGAAGATTCTTATAGCTCAATTTGTTTATCACTTCATCAATGCGCACCCATTCAAGTTTTTCCTGCGCAGATCTTGATCCAATATTCATTTCTTGAAAAACAGCTAGGTACATCTCGACTGAAATATCATCTCCATTTATATTTTTATATTCCATAGCAGGAAGTTTTTTAATAATCTCAACTTTCATGCCAATTTCCTCTGCAACTTCGCGCTGCATTGTTTGTTGAAAAGTTTCCCCACCCTCAATATGGCCCTTAGGAAAAGACCAGTCATTTTTCTTTGGATGGTTTACAAGTGCGATTGATTTACGGTCGCTACTTAAAATAATTGCGCCCGCTTTTTTAATCTTATTCATAAATTTATAGAAAAGGGCTCTTTTGATAAGACTATCAAAAGAGCCCAAGCTGTCAATAGAAATTCCCCGATTTTCATCGGCCTAACGTGGAAGCTTTCTCTGAAATGCCCACTTTTACGTTCGGATTAAGAAAAGGCAGTTCAATGATAAACCGCGACCCCTTGCCCGCGCCGTCGGATTCCGCCCAAATTTTTCCGCCGTGCGCTTCCACAAAATTCTTTCCGATATAAAGTCCCAGACCAGAACCGGAAACAAACATATTTGACGTTTCTTTGGTCCGGGTAAATTTTTCAAACAGTTTAACCTTGTCGTCCGGACGAATGCCGATACCGGTATCGGATACAATAATACGCATCGCGGCGCCGCTCGCTTCCACAGACACGCTGACACCGCCCGCCGCGGTATACTTTATGGCGTTGTCAATCAAATTGGATACCACCTCCTTAATTTTGTTGGGATCAACCGTGAGTTTGGGAAATGCTTGCTTGGGAAAATTGAACGTCAGCGCCAAATTTTTATTTTTGGCCGTGAAAGCAAACGTATCCACAAGCTCCGCCACCAGCGTCTCCAAATGCGTCAATTCAAAATTATATTGGATGCGGCCGGCTTCAATGCGCGAAACATTCAAAAGATTTTCCACCAATTGTATAAGCCGGTTATTGATGGTGTAGACTTTATTCAGCACGTCTTGGATCGTAGGCTGTACTTTGCCGTAAGAGCCTTCCAGCAAAAGAGAAACATAGCCCTTGGTGGCGGTCAGCGGCGTACGCAGTTGGTGCGACGCGATGGAAATAAACTCGCTCTTGGCATTGTCCAACTCTTTCAAGCGTTCATTAGTCAGAGCTAAACTGTCTGAAATTTTCTGCAATTCTTCTTTACGCAGCACTTCTTGCTGTACCGAGCGAATCAGCATCCAGCCGAATCCGATAGACAAAACAAAAGTGATTCCGGTAAGAACAAAATTGATCGTTGTTTTGATAAAGAAAAATTGCGATCCGATAAGTACGACCAGCGCGGCCACCAACGCCTGCGCTCCAATGAGTTTGATATCAAAGGCTTTGAAACGAACAATGCTGTACGCAAGCAATGTGGCAAATATAGGCATTCCAAGTAATCCAAATTGGGATTTTACCCACTCACCTGTCAAACTACCAAATAAGTTGCCCATCCCAAATGTTAACAAAAAGAAAATACTGCCTATACCAAGGTAAAAAACGCCTTTCCTCTCGTTAAAATCATTGATAAATCGCGATCTCCAAATAGTGAGGTAAAAAATGCCAAGTAGAGAAATTGCTTCCAAAAAATACGCGTAATATCCAAAAAATGCTTCAAACGGAATACAATTCACAAGATCAAATCCTGAAAGCGTAAATATTGTAGGAGCACCAACCACGAGCGGTAGGTATAATACACCAAAAATCACTTTTGCAAGAAAAGGAACATCCTTTTTCAAAAAGAATACACTCAAAAGATAAAAAATTCCTATATATACGAGTGGTTCAAACAAAATCTGAAGCGACCAGTGCCACATAATGATATCGCTACGGTGAGTCCCCCAGATTAAAACATTGGCGTATACCCAATATGCAAAGAAAAAAAGTGATAGAGAAAGCGTGATGTTTGGCAATTTCTTCCACCCTTTGAAAAGAAGAAATATCGCGAGAAGTGTTGCGATAATTGCCGCCGGAAGATGAGAATATAAAATAAGCTCCGGAACGTTTTTCAAACTAAAAAGTGCTGGCTCTGAGTCTGAAAAACAAAGAGAAGCGCTGGCTATGGCATTAGTCGAAAACATAAAACTTTTTTATTTTGGTATTCATTATAATATACAACCCGAGACGGTTAATTGGTGTATATTTTCACACGGTATCCAAGCCTTCTTAACAAATTTTTTTCTATCAGATTTTATTTTCCAAAAAAATGCATATATTTCTTTCCTCTCTGTACGAAATTTATTTCTGTTTCTTTGAGTTTAAATTTTTTAACAAAGTGATTTACAATAAAATCTATATCGAGGCCATTTTTACAAGTATAAGCATCTATGGTCACGAAACCGTTTTTAGGAAAAGTATGAATGCTGATATGACTCTCTGCGATAACCACAAAGCCGCTCCAGCCGCCAGGGTCCTTTTTTCCGTTATCGGTAGCTTCGTGTATTACTGCTTTAGACAATTTATGCATACCTAAAATTTCTGGCAATTCATTCAAACATTGCAGAATTAATTTTTTATCGTTTAATCTTTTGTAATTTCCTAGGTAGCCGTCTAACATTAAATGTTCTCCAAAGTGTTTCATTGCTTTGCTTAATAAAAACTACTGCTTAAATTATATCAGAAACGGCTGGAATTCGCAATGGAACTCCAGCCGCCTAACCCCGGACAGCAAGATAGATGCCTGTCGCGATCAGAATAATTGCGACCAACTTACCCCCGAGTCCGGCGATTTGCTTTTTGTATATATCCATCGCGTAATCCCGATAGAAAAACATTATTGGCAAACTGCCGGCCATCACAAACAAAGGAACCAAGCTCTCAATAGCCGCCACAAGCGACACCGACGGCGCGAGACTAATTGCCTTTTGCGAAGTCCATATACCAGCAACCGAAAGGCTTTCTGCGAAAATGAAGACTAAACCGTGTTTTCCGCTCAAACTTTTGATTTGTCCGAGCAAATTTTTTCGCTCGTTGTTAAACAAAAACACCAGTATTCCTCCAAGGACTATTCCGAGAGAGAACAGAAAAAACCCTGGCCAAAAACCTGTGGTTGTAATTTCATATCCCCTCTTCTGTAGAATCATACCCACAGAAAAGAAAACCACTGTTGGAATCATCGGCTTGGCGATAATAGTCAAATTTTTCTTTTGGATCCCGCCAGCCCATGTGATAGCAACTCCACCGGCAAAGACGAGTATAATTCCAGCATAGCCGGAAAAATTCATGCTTTCGCCGATAAAAATCCATGCCAGAATAGGCACAAAAATCGTGGAGAAATTTGCCAGAATGTAAACCAATGCTCCGTCTCTGACAATAAACATTGACTTGAAATACCAGAGAACGTGCAAGGCAAACGCTATTCCACCGGCCATAAATAATAATCCGGCCATATTTCCTGGCCAAGTAAAGCCGACAAATGGAATTAGAAGAAAAACGATTCCCTGAAAAAGACCAGAGATAACCGTTGCCTCCTGTGCCTTTCCGTACACCCGATGCACAAAGTACACATCAAGCAATACGACCAACGCCCACAGTACAGGCGCGGCAAAAGCCATTACCAGCCAATTTTGAGTCACGATATTCCTCCCCCGCCCCGCAGGGCCACAAGATTGTTCAAATTTCCAAAGAACTGAATTTACACTCTACTCCAAAACAATCAAAAAGTCAAGCTCGGATCGGCTCTGTTATGTTATAACTTAACGCAGTTTGGACAAAACATCTGTGGCGCATTGTCCGACGAGATTTTGAAAATTCGTCTGTTTGGCAAGACTGGACACATTTTGTTTCGGCAAGAAATTTTTAGTATAAGCGAGCAAATCCGGAAAAAATTCCGATTGCCTGATTATCGCCAATCTATCGGCAGCCTCCTTTGGATCAGCTGTGAAAATTCCCTCCTTTTGAAACACGGCGGTTTCCGCCGTTGATTTGGCATCCAGATAAATTTTGCCGTTATAGTCAGGGGAGGAAACGGCCTGCGCGCACACTTGACCCCGCTCGTTTGCCAAAAAGATAATCAGCGCTTCATCGGAAGAAAAACTTGCCTCATAATTTCCCTCCGCGTCTACCGGTATCTTATTGGCCGCTTCAGCGAAAACAAAAGACTTCTCCCTATCGCAACTCACTTCGTTCCAAAGCACCAGATGTTCTCTAACTTCAGCCACCGCGTCAATCCCGTCCGCCCCATCACCAGTTGCATTGTCAGCCTCACTTCCCGCTTCTGCGTCGGAAGTTTCTATCGGGTTTTCCAATGTGTAAACGTCGGGATCGTTACATACCACTCCCTCTTTCGCCGTCTCCGGATCACAGAAAATAATTTCGCATTCTTTTTCGCCCGAAGGACATACCAACGCCTCACAGCCTTCATCTTTAGGGTCGCAAAGCGGGATATTTTGGGCATTACGGCGGATTATTTTGTAATAAGATGTGTCTTCCTTGGGATTGCCCGTGCATTCTTCTCCCGCCGACGGGTCACAAACGCTCACGAAACATTTTTCACTATACGGATCGCAATCTGCCTGCGCCTCAATAATATAGTCGCGTTTCACTATAAATTTGTAATACGATACACTCACCGATCCCGCAATCAGCAAAAAAAAGACTATAAAAAACATTTTTGTTTTTGTGTCCATAAGCACTTGTGAAAATTTCTCTCCTCCAATATTTTTATAGTATCACAAAAATGCCGTAAGAAAAAGTGAACCCGCTCTCCAACGTTCGGAAAGCGGGCTAAAAAAAATTCTTTTTTGTGATGAGAGGAGTTAAAACGTAAACCGCAATCCTCCCACTACCACGTTGCCGCCGATTCTTTCAACTAGCGGCGCAAGCCAAAGGTCAATATTTTTTCCAAAAGACCAAGCTATCCTAGGCCCCCATCCAATGCCATCTTCGCCATACACACCAAAGGCCAACTTTCGGCTCGGCAAGATGATGGGCGTTTGAATATAGGCACGGTAGTAGGTCATGGGATCATGACCGTGTTTCTCTACGGTTGCTTCGGCCTCGACCCTGTCAGTCTTCCAGTACCAAAACGTCGAGACCGACCAGCGGGTATCATCTCTGCTCGAATGTTTCGCCATACCGAGACTGACACCCACTTGCATTTCCGGCGTCAAATAGTACGCCGGACCAAAAGTCACCTCCTGAAACCCCATTCGGAACTGAGCGGCATTGATATACACACCCAGGTTTTCCGCCACCTTCCGCTCGGCGTAAAGCCAAACTGCAAAATCTTTTGAACCAGTAAATTCAACCGATCCGCTGATAGGTGAATTTTCTACCACCGATGCTTTTTCAGCTGCCAGCACTTGCGTTTGTGCCGCGAAAACTGACGCGATAATCACTACTGTCGCAAATACCAGCCATATCCGATAACTTTTCATCCCACTCCTCCTGCCTCGCAAGGCTATAAGATAAGGTTGAAAGGCTGAATTAACTTAATTGACTAACTTTAAAGAACGAAATCACATTCTATACCAAAAGCCTCAAAAAGTCAATCTCCGCCAATTGGCTGAGAAAGACAATATAACTTACACCTCCTTAACGTTAGAAAACTCTCACGCTCTATCGGAAAAGCTTGAGGAGCCCGCCCAAGATGCTGAATTGCCCGTTCTCGGCCGTGATGTACGACTGTAACTTCAGGGCTTCGCTCTGAAGCGCCTCCGCCTGATCCGAGAGAAGTTTTTTAATGTCAGGGTCGGTCATCTGCGCGGCTAAGGAGGAGAGCGTCGTAGCCCGGGCTTGCATCGCGGCAACCTGTTCGCCAAGCGTATCTATAGCGCTAAAGTTAGGCCCGAAGAAAACTCTCGTGAATCCGCCGCGATCATGGATGTCTTCTAGGCTTTGTCTTACTGTTTGCGCCTGTGCCTTGTGTTCGGCCGCTATCTTGCGGACTTTTACGGAAACACCATTGTCATCGCCGTTTTCCACTTCAGCCACATCATTCAAATCATCTGATAGCTCATTTGTTTCTTCATCATGATCTTTCACAAGATCGTCATCTTCTGTTCCTCCGTACGCAAACATCGCGCTTTCCACCAAACTTTTCAGCCGCTTCACCCGATTTTCAAACGCCCTGATTGTTTCACGAGTTATCGCCGCCGGATCAACTGCTACTGAATTTTTCAAGACGCCAAAATCCGTTCGCAAAGAAGCCAGTTGCGTCTGAAAAGATGAAGTATCTCCGCCCAACGACTGAAGTACGGCTATTTTCTTATCAACTTGTCCGAAACGGCGCTCAATTTTGTCCAATTCCTCGGAAATCTTCTCGGAAAATTGAATGTCCTTTTCCGTAAAATGCGCTGTTTTCTGAATCTGTTTGGCAAGCAGTTTAGCCACGTCCAGATTATTCACATCAAACAAAGAACCGAGCCGTTCCATATCGGCCTTGGCGGCAGTCAAACGAGCCAGAGCTGTCGTCACGTCTGCTCCTTCGCCTTGTTTTTCAAGAATTTTTTTCTCGGCTTCGGCTATTTGTTCTTGGAGTTTTTCTAATGTCTTGTTGCGATCTTTAAACATTCCGTTATCCTCACCGTTATTGCCGTCTCTTTCGGTCTCACTTCCATTATTTTCAGAATCACCCTGGTTGTCATCTTGGTTGTCGTTTTGATCGTTTTTTTGATCACCCGAAAAATTATCAGATTCGGAATTTTTCTTACTCAACTCGGCCTGTCTATTAGAAGTCTCCCATTCACGTTCAGCCTGCTTTTTGGCAGTTTCGCGCTCCCGTTCCGCTTGCTTTTTCGCTGATTCTGTGGTATTGTATTTATTCTCATTCTGATTGTTATCACCTACGTTATTGTCTTGATTATCATTCTGATCCTGATTATTATCTCCGCCGCTATCTCCATCATCTTCACCATCATGAGCTGATGTCGCTGGCACCAGTCCAGACTGATTCTTGTTCTTACTTACAAGCTCTAATGTTCCAACAAAAGCGCTAAAAGCTAAAATCACAATAATAAGTGACGATCCTATTCCTAAACTGTTGATTTTTAATTTTGACATACTTTTTTATTTTTATGTTATTTAACAAACCCAAAAAGGAACGACCCGATCCTTGTTTAAACATTATATCACAAAAAAAGATGAGATACGGACGTGTCAAGTCCCACCCCATCACATAATCAGTGAGGAAAAAACAGCGTGTGTTGCCCGCGCGGCCTTATCCCAGGAAAAAAGCGCCACGCGCTCTAGACCTTTTCGCCGTAGAAAATCGGCAAATTCCTGATCCAAAAGCACTTGTCGCAAAGACTGAAAGAGCTCTTCCGGCTGATAGGGATCAACGAGCATGCCCGCTTCACCTACCACTTCCGGCAAAGACGCAGAGTGTGAAGCGATTACCGGCGTCCCGCAGGCCATGGCCTCAAGCGGCGGAAACCCGAAACCCTCATAAAGCGACGGGTAAACGAAAACGCCGGCCAGATTGTACAATGCTGTTTTGTCTTCGTCGGCTATAAATCCCGGCAAAATGATTTTTTCTTTGTACGGCGAACCGACAATCACTGAAAAAATCTCATCGCATTTCCAGCCGCGCGTGCCGGCGATCACCAGAGCGTACTTGTCAAAAACCGGATGCCCGAGATTCTGCAAAGCCTCGTAGCTTCGGATCAACGAAAGAATATTTTTGCGCGGCTCAAACGTTTCCAGAGAAAGAATGAACTTGTAGGGCAGATGATATTTTTTTTGCACTCGCACTAGTTCATTATCGTTGCGGCTCATCGCGTAAAATTGTTGACTGATGCCGCTTAGAATGACAGTGATATTTTTTTCCGGCAACCCGTAACACATTACAAGATCGTCTTTGGTGGACTGCGACACGGCTATAACTTTATCGGCCGAGCGCGCCAAACTCCGGAAATTGACAAAAAAATGCCAGAGCCGCCTCTTCCAAGAAAAAGTTTCCGGAAACATTTCAAACGAGAGATCATGCGCCGTGACGACAAGTTTGGTTTTATTTGATACGGCGGAAAAAATCAGATTCGGCACAAAAAAAATGTCCGCCCCGCCAATCAGTCTGTCCAATTTGGGAAAACGCAAATACCAAAGAGAAAAATTCAAAAGTTTGTTGGGAAAATGAAAAACCTTTAGTCTGACATTCGGATATTTCGTCGCCCAACTGAAATCAGGAATTTCTTTTTTCCATCCATTGAAAAAAAGGGTATATTCGCTCTCCCGATCAAACTCAAAAAGTTTCGCCAAAAGCGAGAGCGTGTATTCTTCCACTCCCGTGCGCTTGCCCTCAGCTAAACAGCGAACATCAATACCTATGCGCATATCCGTACAAACTATACAATTTACAATTCGGCAACACCCGTTAGACCAGAGAAGTTTGTTTTAACCAAGCGCACACATTTTGATTTTAGGTAAATTTTTTTGTTAGGTTTTTTTATCCTGAAGATAATGAGTCAGAATGGCTATCCAAAATCCCGCGAAAACTGAAAGCGCAAAAGCGACTGCCACAGAAAGAGGCAACGGGACGCGCGCGTCACGGATCACAGGATCGCTTCCAATAATGATGAACCAGCTCTGCTGTGTGTTTTCTTGATTGAGGCTTGCGGCGTAACGATTGAGCACTTGCACTGCCGATTGTGAAATTTTCGCAAGCGCTCTGACATCCGGATTTGTGTAAGTAATCTCCAGCATTTGCGATGATAACCGCTTGGCCGAGAAAATATTTTTCAAATTACGCGCGGCCGAATTTTTCAGACCCAATTCGGCGGCAGTATAAATATCTTCCACCACGCGCGGAGAACCAAACCAGCGCACCACCGTGTCCGCGAAACGTTCATCGGCCTGCAGGCGATAAAAACCGTCGTACTGGTATTGCTGTGTATTTTGTACGCCTCTGCGTCCGATGTTTAAGAGAAGCGTCGCCTGATAATTCTCCGGCTGGTTTTTCTGCCAGGCAACCGCCCCCAAAACGCCAATCGCCACCACTATTCCAAACACTTTCACCTGTTGCTTAAAAATATTGATGTAATCTTTCAATTCCATAATTTTCATCTTATATTACTTTTTTCTTGCCTTACTTCTATAATACCGCGAATGACCGCCATCGCCAGGAAATAATAAGCATAGATGGCAAATTCCTCGGCCTGCGTGTCGCGATTCATAGTCAGAAGAATCGGAGTAAATGCCAAGAAAAAAAGCGCCGGCCAGGCCAAGTAACGACTTTGTATCGGTCCCACGATAGACCAGATAAACAGCGCGAAAATGGCAATTTCCACAATATTCCATCCAAAAAATACGCCCAAAAGCACGCCAACCAAAACAAAGAGGGCGTCTACTTTTCGACTTCTAACAAAAGATTCAAAATCTAGTCTTTCTAGTGTTTTACTCTCTTGTTCCATAAATGTTCTCCATTAATCACATCTTATTATACGTCTTTCTCCGCACATAGACCAGACCGAGAGTTACACCAAGCAAAGCCACACCAGATACCCACATTCCCATATAAAAAAGACGCAGTGGCATATAATATATATCAATCTTACCGCCTTTCAGTCCTTCATCAATTTTCCAGGCATTGGCATATTTCACGTCATCATTTCTCTCCAAAACAAGACTCTTGCCTTCTGGTGTTATATATTTCGCCCGCCACAAAGGATCATATTTCTCATTTAGAAAAATCCATTGGGAAGTCATTGCGTTCATTGCAACTATTATCTCTTTAGGATTTTTTCGCTGATATGGAAGCGGCGTCATCTGATTGCGAAAATTGCGTATTTTCTCCGAAAGCCCGTCCAGATTTGGTTCCATTAGCATAGCCTCCGGATTCGCATAGACATACGGAAATAGATATTGCTTATCCATGCGATACAAAGTAAACCACTTGTTAGTTTCAACGGGCTGCAAAACGCCTTTTTCCTCCAGATATTTTCTGGCTGGTTCAAATTTATCCAAACTCTTAGGTTTGGCGTCGTAATGATAAAAGACATATTTTATACCTATCAGGCCATACAAATCCGCAATCCATTGTGGATTGTATTCTCTCCTGTTAAATTCCCTGCCGAATATCCACTTCCCCACGTAATAATCGTTCAATTCTAGATATTTCTTGGTATAAAGAGCGTTGGCCGGATGAGGACCGTTAACTTTCCATTTCGGCAGATCCACTCTCCCAATGCTTGATCCGGGCGAAAACGGTAACATTGAAATTTTGTCCTCCGCGGTATCTCGTTTGAAAACCTCTGCCACGGCATAATACGGATCAGGAATTTTCACCAAAGCGCTGTGATCCGCTATGTTAAAATCCTTTTTCTTGCTCCCGGCCAAAATGTAACTCATCTTCGTCTGTATCCCGCCCGCATAAAATGGCAGAGCCAGTAAAAAAGCGACAATGCCGAAACCTATAAACATCACTTTGGCATATTTTTTCCCTTCCTGTATCGCGAAAAAAACCAAAAGCAGAGCGCTTAAAAGAAATGGCGTAAAAATTGCCATTTTATCCCAGCCGCGTAATACATTGAATCCCGGCCATTGAAAAAATATCGCGTTGAATGAATCAAATGGAAACCGTACCCGCGCCACAAGCACGACAAAAACTACGAACAGGCTGAAAAATATAAAATAAAGCGTCTTCTGTTCTCCTGATTTCCTATATACCAAACCAAACAATACGATGAAAAACGGAATAAACGTTAAAAATGCGACCCCCTCTTTCGCGAATGACAAGCTTGGATAGGGAAAATTATAGGGGTAATATATTTTCTGTTCAGACGTCGTCACAAGACGCATGGTGTCAAAAATAGCGTTGGATGTTTTCGCAAGCGCCTCTGATAAAACTATATCGCTGGAAACACTGACTTCATAGATGCCCGATCGCACTTGCGGCACAAGCGGCAATATCCAGTACGCGTTAAGCAAGAATGCGCCAATGGCTAAAAACGCTATCTTTTTCATTCCGTCCCGATCACAATGTATGAAGCGGGAAACAAACAACGCTATGGTCAAGAGGAAAAAATATATGCCCAAAGACAGCGCAAAAGCCGGGTTGCCAAAACTCATAGAAGCCAGCGCCGTCAATAGAAGAAAGGCGTATGCGAACTTATACCCCTGATCCCGAAGCGCGCTGATATACAATCCTGTGAACGCCGGAATAAACACATAGAGTATCTGATAGTTCGTAAATCCCCAGGTAGACGTGAATATATACAACGTATAAATATTCGTGGCATAAAAAAGAGCCAGTCCGGCCTTAAGCCACTTTGCCGCGCGCGGAAATATCAATCGAGCGAATAATGCGAAAGAAAGATACTCGCCAAAAAGAAATATACCCAGATACCACGACAATTGCGCAGTAGCTGTCACTCCCAAGACGTCCAAAAAATAAAAAATCCCATAAAAAAGAGATGCTCGCCCTAACCATTCATAAGATAGATTTTTGTAATTTTCACTCAAATGAATATTCTGCAGAACATCACCGCCCAAAATAATGTATCCGGCTGGAAACCGATTGATCAGCACTACAAAGCAGAGTACCGCAAGCCCGGAGAGAAACCATTTGTGATTTTGCAAGCGACCGTATATTTCCATATTATTTCCGTATTAATTTAGCGCGTACCGACAATTGATCCAAACCGAATGATCCCGTCTTTTTATCCTCGCCATTATAACTGGCGCGGATATATACTATATTCTGATTGCCATTACCGGAAAGCGTTAGTGAGAATATCTGCGGCTCATTTTTTTCTTGCGTGGAGGGCACTTCCCGCCAGAACGCGTTATCAAAAGAATACTCCAGTTTCACTTCTTTTTCATTGTCGCCTGCTTGACGCGCCGCAAGCATAAACTTCTCAAACGGCCGCACAGTGAAAAAACGATAAGTAAAGGAAGTACGCCCCTTTTGTTTGCCCGCGATCATCTTTTCTTTAGTGTCAAATCTCACACTCCCCTCGGTATCAAAAAGATCAAAAAAATCATTCTCTTCTCCGCTCAAAGAATATGAATACAATATCTCCCCGCCGAAATCTTCCACCTTGGCGCCTGACAACAGAGCGCTGTCATCGGTATAGGCATAGCGACCGAAAACAATAGCCGTGATATTCGTATCATCCAATGCTTCTCCCTGCAGACCTTCAAGCGGTGATAAAATAGGCTTGACTGAAACGCCCCCCGTATTTTTCAGAGAAACTGTGTATTCTTTGCCTCGTTCCAACAGCGCAGGAAGCGTCAACGACTGATTGCCCCACTCATCTTGATCGGATCCAAATTCTCCCGGCTCCAAAATGATTCTTTTGATAGAAATATCTTGATTGCCACTGTCGGCGCCCGCTTTCTCACGAAGTTCCAATACATAACTTCCTTGACGAGACTTCTCGTTCGTGTTCACTCTGATGTTTTCTATAAAATCAGCATCCGCCGTAAAGCTATTTTCAAATATCACCCTGGAATCTGAAATCTGCTTGCCGGCCGCGAACGTCTTCATTATATGTTCTGTATTACCAGCCAATGTCGGCATCAATCGATCGGCTTCAAATTTACTGCTGACGTTCAATCTTGACAGGGCAAATTCTGATAATTTCACTCCCGTATAAGACCACAGTCCGGGTGCGCCTTCACCGCGAAGCACAAACCGAATATCTGAAAATGTTCCTGTTGGAATCTGAAAAAGTATCTCGTGGTACTGAAAATCGGCACTCTCTGGAATATCCAAAAATCCTATCGCCACGTCATCATTGAACACGGAGTACAAACTTACATCTATCCGAACACTATAACTGGCTCTCGTAGAAACGCCCAAGCGATACCAATCGCCGGAACGTCCCTGCAGTACGCCGGTAAAAATTTTTTCCGGTTTTTCCGTAGTGATGTCCCAGGCTATTCTGCCCGCGGATCGGTTTGATGATTTGGATTTCTTGAACGGTGATTGCGGCGTTATCACGATATTATAGAAAACAAATACCGCAAAAATAACCCCTACCAAAATATACTGGCTGTAACGCCGCGCCCATTCTGCTATCTGCTCCCAAGAAACATTCTGGATATTATTCATCTCTGTAAAAAAAGTTATGTATCTAAAACCGGTATATTTAACATCACTTGTTTAATAATAGAAAGCGCATCTTCTTTATGATACCGCCATCTCACAGAAAGGCAAAGGATCAGGCGCTCACTTCGCGTTCGCTTTGCGTATCCTCAAGCGCGAAAGCGGAAAAAAGAGAAAGGGAAAGCGCCAAAGCGGCAAGCAAGAAAACGCTTTTCAGCGGAAAGAAAATCAAAAGTATCACGGATAACAAAGCGCCGATGATGTTGGCCACAGGCGTAGTGGTGCGAAAAAAAGCGATGATGTCCATATTGTCTCCGTCAATTTGCTTGTAAAAATACGAGTCGCGCAAAACTTCAATGCCGGCGATTCCCACACGCGTCAAGAAAAGCGCTGCTCCCCAAACAAAAAGAGTTTGCTTGCCTAAAAACCAAAGCGCGAAAGTCGCGATCATCGTAACAACAATACTTGCAATCAGTAATTCTTTCTCGCCCAAACGCTTATCCGCCAAAACGCCCAGCGGATATTGGAGCAACACGAACGGCAGAAGCATAATCGTAAAAATAACCCCGATTTCACTCCAAGCAAAATCCAAAGAACGCAGATAAAGAGGCGTATAAACTATCATCATCGCGTAGAAAAAATCCATCGCGAACGATATATGGTAAATGTGCAAAAGATTCTTTCTCTGTCTCATTTTGGCAAAAGTTTGCCGCAATTTAATCTTTCCCTGAAACACGGCATTATCGTTGCGAAAACCGATAAGCGCAATGATGAAAACTAGCATATACCCGATGGTCAAGACGAAAAAAACTCCCCCGTAATGAAAACGCTCCAGAGTAAGCGTGGACAAAAACGGCGCCAAAAGCAGGCCGGCGTTCATTATGGTGAGATAAAGACCGCGAATTCTGCCAGATACCTGATCCTTGGAAAAGCCCTCCAGCATCACATCCAGCACCACCCATATCAATTGTTTGGCCATTATGAAAATAAGCACGATCCCGACAGAGAACCAAGAAACAGGTAACCGCGTCAAAATAACGCCTGATAAAATGATTATACCAAGCCAAAAATAAAGTGAACGCGCTTTGCCTATAGCGCGAATAAACGGCTGAAGATAAAACAAGAAGAAAAGAATACCGCTGTAAGCTATAAAATAAAATACCCCGACATTATCACTGCCGATCGCCAAAGAAAAATAAGCCGAAAGGATATAAATCAAAAAAGCGTCCAAGAAACCCAAAAGAAAAGACAGAAAACTTATCAGCCGGACTTTATTTTTATTGAAATTTTCGTGATGCATAGAGATTTTTTAATGTCTTGTTTTTTTCTAACAGGGGGGTTTATTTAAGACAACTCGGGACATAACCGCGTTTTTCCGCGTCCTCTTTGGAGGCAAAACATATCTTGTTCTCCGGTTTGATTCTTTTGACCACGGCGCAAGTATTCAAGTGATATTTATTGGAATTGCGGCTTCCCACGAAAAGACATTGTCCTGTTTCCGGTTTCGGAGTTGTTGACGAAGTTTCTGGCCTCACATTTGCCGACTGCTCTCCGGGAGTGATTGCTGTTTTTTCGTTATTGGATGACTCTGCCACGGCCGGAATGGATATGAGCAAAGGTTCGGATTGGACAAGTTGGCCGCGCAAAAAACCGCTCTCAAAAGCCAGCGCCCCCACTAAAAGAATGCCGGCTAACAAGTAAAGATTTTGACGATGACATTCCAACCATTCTCTGATTCCGCCCACAAAAGAAAAATCAAGCATAAAAAACGTTGACAGGATGATACATTGTGCTATACTCGCTTAAGTATACACAAAATATCGGTAATACGTAAGCTCGCAAAATTATGGCGCATAGAAAAGCCGGCGGTTCTACTTTATTGGGACGCGATTCTGTTTCCAAACGTCTGGGTGTGAAAATTTTTGGCGGTCAGCGTGTGGCAATAGGCAATATCATTATCCGCCAACGCGGCACCAAATTTCATCCCGGCAAGAACGTGAAACGCGGTGAAGATGACACTTTATTCGCTCTCATAGACGGCGTAGTGGCATTTCAAAGCCGTAAAGTCAAAGATTTTACCGGCAAATTGGCGCGCCGGATGTTCGTCCATATACTCCCTCAAGAGGCGGGAAAGAAATAACCGCCTTCCGTAAATATCAAACGACCTGGATTTTTATTTCTTTTTCTTACACGCTTTTAAGAAAGCCTCAAACAAAGGATGCGGCCGCAAAAGCGACGACTGAAATTCCGGATGAAATTGCGTCGCGAGAAAAAATGGGTGTTTCTTTTTGGGCAATTCGGCTATTTCCATCAGTACGCCATTCGGAGAACTGGCGGAAAAAATCAGACC
>JAHFON010000033.1:4679-7647 GCA_023261695.1 Candidatus Moraniibacteriota bacterium | reverse complement strand
CAGACCGGCCTTTTTTATATCTTCAATATAGCGCGGATTGACTTCGTAACGATGACGATGCCGTTCCACAACGCTATCTTTTCCATAAGCTTGATATGCCAGAGTACGCGGTACGATCTTGGCCCCGTATTGTCCGAGACGCATAGAGGCGCCATAATTTTTTTGGCGCAGATTTTCTTTTTGTTCCGGCATAATATCAATCACCGGATATTTGGTTTGAGGATTAACCTCTGTGGTATGCGCCCCTTCCAATTTCAAAACGTGGCGCGCGTATTCAATCACCATCAATTGCATTCCGTAGCACAATCCGAAATAAGGAATTTTATTTTCGCGGCAGAAACGGATCACGGAAATTTTCCCCTCAATGCCGCGGCTTCCAAAACCGCCCGGGATAATGATGCCGTTGTAACTTTTCAACTCGGACAATTTCTCCGGATTTTCTTCAAAATCCGTGCTGTCAATCCATACCAAGTCCGCCTTGCAGTGCACCGCGCCGGACGCGTGTTTGAGAGCTTCAATGACGCTGATATAGGCGTCGCTCAAAACGAAATCGCCGGTTTTGAAATACTTGCCCACGATGCCGACGCGCACTTTGCGCGAGGCGTTCCTTAAACGTTTTGCGGCCTCCTCCCATTCTTTCAAATCATTATTTTTCTTTTTACTTTTCAATCCGAGCTTGGCAAGCAGAATATCACTCAAATTATCTTTTTCAAAATTAAGCGGCACATCGTAAATACTCTCCACGTCTGGTGCGCTGATAACATCTTCCTGCCTTACACTGCAAAACACGGCGATTTTCTGCTTGCGTTTTTCGTCCAGCGGCCTCTCCGCACGCGCTACAATAATCTCCGGCTGAATGCCTGTGCCGTTTAACGTTCGTACGGCGTGTTGGGTCGGTTTAGTTTTCATTTCACCGATTTTAGACGGCGTGGGCACGTAACTTACCATCACCGTCATCACATCTTTCGGGCCCTCAATCTTCATCATCCGCACTGCTTCCAAAAAAAGAATGTTCTCATATTCCCCTACTGTGCCGCCGATTTCAATAATCGCCACGTCGGCGGAAACTTTTTTCGCCGCTTTTTTGATGCGGCTGATAACTTCCATAGGAATATGCGGCACTACTTGGACACATCTGCCCTGATATTCCAAATTGCGCTCTTTTTCAATCACGGTTTTATAGACCAAGCCCGTGGTCATATAATTGCCGCGGTCCAGTTCTATATTCAAAAATCTTTCATAATTGCCCATATCCTGATCGGTTTCAGCGCCGTCCTTCAGTACAAATACTTCTCCGTGCTCTGTCGGATTCATCGTGCCGGCATCCACGTTGATATACGGATCAATTTTAAGAGCCGTAACGCAGAAACCGCGCGCCTGCAAAATTTTGCCTATGGCGGATGTCGTGATGCCCTTGCCGACGCCGCTCATTACGCCGCCCACCACAAAAATAAATTTCGTGCGTTTCGTTTGTTTTGCCATATAAAAAAGAGGCGTCCATTTAAGGACGCTTCATTCAGCTTCAATTGTTATTTCAAATACAGCTTTCACGTTATGCCCGAAATTCGCTTCCACGGGAAACACGCCAGTTTTCCTAAATGGAGTTTTGATGACGATGACATCCGCGTCAATTGTTATACCCATCGCCTCCAAAGCGGTTGCGATCTCATCGCGTCCCACGGAACCAAACAACTTTTCATTTTCCGCTTTCGTTTTGATAACAACCTTCTTGCCATTCAGCAGTGCCGCCTGGGATTTTATATCCGCGAGAGTCGTCTCAATCTCTTGGGCGCGCTTGGCCATCATTTTCTCAACCCGCTTCAGCGCTTCCTTAGTCGCTAATTCAGCAAGCCCTTCCGGCAACAAATAATTGAAACCATAACCGTTGCGTACCTGCTTGACCTCGCCGATTTTGCCGAATTTCTCCACATCTTGCAACAGAATAACTTTCATAACGGACTATCCAAAATATTTACTCGCTTCAGTGTACCTGACATAAAATTTCTTGGCAAGTCAAGCGACTGAATTGACATATAAAAAACCGAGCTCCCCCTCATTCAAGCGGGAAGCCCGGCGGATACATCTTTCAACTGACTCCAGGCAATTCGGCAGTTATTAACCGCCGCTCGCCATTGCCTATGCCAGTGTCAAATCTTGAAACGAAATCGGCAAGCCCCTGCTCGCCGCCGTTTTGAAAGGCCGCCATAATTTCCAGCGCGGCCGTCTCCAAATCAAAACCATCCGGTTGTCTGTGCACGACAACCTCCGCACGCCGTGCTAACCTGTAAACGATGACGATGTGCTTTACATCGTATCTCCTTCTTTCTACAAAATACGATGCGATAGGTTGAAAATTTCTGTGGAATATTACCATATCCTCTTGCCAGGTACGGAATTCTTCATCTTCAGATTTATCAATAAAGATACATCCCATCGTATTGTCCATCCAAACAACATACATGCCCAACGCGTCAATATTATACCGTCTGCAATACTCCAACACCGGAATTGTAGCCAGCAGATGGTGATCTGTTTCTTCCTCTTCCAATTCCAGCGTCTCCGCCATGTCCGCGCCGATATTTCTCATAAGGGCCGAAAAAATGGCAGGAAACATCACGCTTTGATCTTTTAAAAAAACGCCCGCATTATTCATTTTCCCATCTCCCTTGTTTTGTGGTGCGTGATTATCACGCCACCGGTTTTGTCGGACATCCAAACACACTCACGCTATCACTCGTTTGAATTTTCAACGAACCTGCACAAACACAAAACAATAACCAACCAGCCATTGTAAATACACTAGCACAAACACCTCAAAAAATCAAGGTTTGCGCTCTAAACACATTGAATTTAAGAATTATTCCGTGGTCGTGCCGTCAAACTCCGCTTCATTGGCCTCGGCTTCTTCTTTGGTCGCGCGCGTGATGCCGTCTTTGTGATGAGGAGGCGAGTAAATAGTATAAAGCTT
>JAHFON010000033.1:0-4669 GCA_023261695.1 Candidatus Moraniibacteriota bacterium | reverse complement strand
AAGCTTCAGGTCATCGGTAATGGAAGTGTTAATAACATTGTGCTGTGCTCCGGCCGGTACGATTATCGCCATACCGTCTTTGAGCGTGTATTCGTTGCCATCAATAATGCACTTCCCATCCCCTTTCTCAAAACGCAAAAACTGATCGTTCTCCGGATGAGTTTCCATACCTATTTCTTCCTGGGGTTTCAAACTCATCAGCACAAGCTGGCTGTGTTTTCCGGTATAGAGCACCCTGCGATAGTCATTATTTTCCAAAGTGGATTTTTCAATGTTAGCGTGAAAGCCTTGCATAATTTTTAAACTAATAATTATTCCACTGACCCAATTATAGCATCTTGCGTTTTTCTTCTCAATCGCTTGCTTCAGGAAAAATGTATTATGTTTTCTCCAACATAAGGCAAGCCGAATTTATACAATATCTCTTACCGCCTTTATCTTGGGGCCCGTCGTCAAACACATGACCGAGGTGCGCTTTGCATTTTTTACACACAACTTCTGTTCTTTTCATACCGCCGCTTAAATCTTCTTTCAATTCAATTTTTTCTAAATTGACCGGATCAGTAAAGCTGGGCCAGCCGGTACCAGAATCAAATTTGGCATCGGAAGCAAATAATTCGCTATCACAAATGGCGCATTTATACACTCCTTGCTTATGGCTGTTCCAGTATTTTCCGACAAACGGTTTTTCCGTCCCCTTTTCTCTGGCAATATGATATAGCTCCGGTGACAATTCTTCGTCTGGTTTAATTTTTGCTTCATTTTGCATATGGATTTGCCCAATTTAGTTATTTTTATGGTGTGATTTAAGTAAATTACTGAACTGTTTCTTTAATTTTTCTATTTTGGGGTTGATTACCAGTTGGCAATAAGCCTGATCGGGGTTTTTGCGATAGTATTCTCGATGATAATTTTCCGCTTCATAAAACTTATCGAGATGTTTGACTTCAGTAACCACTCCTGCTCCCAATTCTTTTATAAAATCTTGGGCCTGATTTTTTTGGCCTTCTGTGGTGTAGAGAATCATTGAACGATATTGAGTGCCCACATCGTTTCCTTGACGGTTGAGAGTAGTCGGATCATGTGTGGCGAAGAAAACCGTGAGAAGGTTTTTATAGCTGATGCGTGATGGATCAAATTCCACTTTGATGACTTCGGCGTGGCCCGTTTCGCCGCCGGATACCTGCTCGTATGTGGGATGCGCTTTGCCAATTGGCGAATCTCCGCCGGCATATCCGGGCATAACCGAAATCACTCCTGTTAATCCCTCAAAAACTGCTTCAACGCACCAAAAACAACCTCCGCCCAAAATTGCTGTCTCTAAATTATTCTCGTTCATAGTCTTGTCAATGTCGCTTTTAGCGGCGGAGAATTTTGGGCGGTAAACCGGTCAAATCAATCACAGTTGACGGCTTGCCGGAAATTTCGCCGTAGTTAAGATAAAAAACTTTATTGCCGAAATATTTTTTTGCGCTTGCGATATTTTTAGCCAATTTATACCCTTCCCAATTCGCGCTCGGCGCGACCAATGGTCCGGATAATGATAAGATTTTCAAAATTTTTTGTTGCTTCGGCAGACGAAAAGCCAGTGTTTTCGTCCCGCGGTGCAGATAAGAAAACTTATGATTCGAACATTTCAAAATTACACTCGTTTTCCCCGGCCAAAATCGGGAAAGCGGCTTCTCTATCTGCTTATTAATTTTGACACCGAATAATTTCAAGTCTTCTAAAGAATTGATAAGAACAATAAACGGTTTTTGCGGATCTCTTTTTTTCAACGCGTAAACTTTTTCCACAGATTTTTTATTCAGAGCCGGCGCACAAATACCGTAAACCGTGTCTGTGGGAATAACGCCTATCGCGCCTTCTTTCAAAAGCAAGGCGGATTTTTTCCAACCCAATTTTTCGGAACCGAAATATCCGCCGATCAAATTATCGCTTTTGATCACTCTATGGCAGGGAATCTGTGTATCCCTATTTCTCGCCAAAATATTAGCCACCGCCCTATAAGCCAGTGGCTGACCGGCAAGTTTGGCTACTTTTTTGTAAGTTAAAAACTTTCCATCCGGAATTTGAGACACGATTTTATGAATTTTTTGTTGGAGAGACATTGATTTCATTAAATGATAGCAAAAAATAAAATTTTCTGCTATTCAAAAGTTCTTTATAAAAATGAAAAGGCCCCGCGTGGTGATGTTGCTACCACGGGGGCCTTAAGTTGCGAGCTGAGCGAGCTTGGCGATTTCAGGAAGCGATGTTGCGCACTTCCGTTGTCGCTTTGCTATTGGCTAGCGAGCGAGGGCAAACGAACAGGATGTACATCATGATGGTCTCGATCGCGAAGAACGTGATCGGTTGGGCGGCGTCTGCCAGCGTCCAGTGCGGGATTGCGATGACCGCGCACACGCACGAAACCCAGAAGATTGTCCACGCCAACTTGTTTTCGCGACTCGGATCTTTCCACGCCGACGTAAACGTCGGAATGGAACCGAGGAACACCGCGCTGAGGCTCGTCATGATTCCGAGAACCGGATTGCTGAACGCCTGCCAGAGCACGATACCGAGAACGGCACCGCCGAGGCAGAACTTGTCGAGCTTCGTCCAGTCCGGAGTCCCGTACTTCAGAGCGAGCATAGCGACCACCCATGCACCAAGAACAGCTCCAAGGATTTGGCCATTGACCGTATCCTTGAAAAACATTCCGGCGAGAGTGATGGTGTCCAGCGTTGCCCAGATGATCCACGATGCCTTTGCCGGCTTCGTCTCTTTCCGCAGGATGGCGCGGATGTAAGGGACAAATGCAACGACGAACAACAGACCAGCGAGAATAGAGAGTGTCTCTTTCACCGCGTCCTCCTTCTTGTTTGAGATAATGCGTTGCTTATTTCAAAATCTCGAGGAGATTCGCTCGTAAATTTGCAAAGAACCAGAGCAAAAATTGACCTAAAATATCATCAATTTTTCTCCCGTAAGTATAGCAAATTTGCGCCAGTTTGTCAAGGTTTTGGGCATAATCTAAAATATGACCTAAAACCAATGAATTATGACCAAAACCTTATCATTATTTGAGTTTTTTCGGAGAAAACAAAATAGCCCCTTAGGGCTTCTTCAAGAATTGCGCCACCATTTTTCCGCGCGGAGCGCGGGAGCGAGACTGGTAAACGAGGGAATTCCTCCTCCGCACACTTCATTTTGCCAGCTTGCTTGCAGGCTCTTCGCGCCCAAAATTTTTCTGTGGGATGGCGGGACTTATTTTATGCCCATCACTAAATTTATAAATGCTTTCAATTTTTTTATTATTCAAATTCCAAATACAACGGACTATGGTCGGATACTTCATCTGGCAACACCTTGAAATCTTTAACCGTAATCTTATTACTTACAAGAGCATAGTCTGCAAATTTTTCTGGCTTGGTGTAAAAACTTGTGCGTGTTGAAGCGATACTATGCTCCTTGATGAGATTGCGGAGTCCAAAATCTTCTAATTTTTTGATACTTTGGGTATTAGGCAAAAGGTTAAAATCACCGCACATAACATACGGATTGGACAGTGTTTTCATAAATTGAATAATTCTGTCGGATTGAACAAATCTGTCTTCACTATCACCCTTACCGCCACCATTCCAAAGGCCGTGGAAGTTCAAAATAGTCCGATTGCCGTTTTTAGTTACAATTGTCGCGAATTGCACATTTCTGGCGTGAAATCCGACATCGCCCTCGGGTATATGGCCGCGCTCTTTGTACACGAAAACATCACCCTCCGAAATTACACCCAAATCTCTCTTTACCAACATCAAGAGGCCATAGTTGTCCAAATGGTGTGGCTTGAAATAAGCCGTATGGCTATCGAGCAGACCAGAAATCTCCTGCAATCCGTGAACCATGATGTTGGAGTGGTCAATGCTCATTCCTCCTGCGGCATATCCCTCTAAATGTTCATAAGGGGCAGACCAAATTTCTTGCAGACAGAAAACGTCCGTGTCTTTGTGCACAGCAAAAAATTTAAGAAGTTTATCTTTTCCAGCACGACCACCCCATGTATTAAGTGTAATGACTTTCATAAAGTTATTTGGGAAGCTCATCAACCGAAACATTAAGCGCCTTAGCGAGTTTCTCTAAAACGGCCAAAGCAACGCGGAATTCACCCCACACCCCCCATTTTTTTCCGCCACGTCCTCACTTCTGGTATTTCGGCTAAAGAATCCGGAGACTACAGTATTGATTCTACCTCGGACTTCATCCGATTAAAAATTTTGATATGTCCTTGAGTATTTGGATGAAGTCCGTCAATAAGGTCATCGTTTTCAACGACGCTTTCCATTGGGATAAATTTCAGCGTGTTGCTCTCGCAAAACTTCTCAATAGCGCTGTCTAATCGTTTAATATTTTCGTTAAAATAGGAATTGTCTGGTTTCCACGGATAAGGAGTAGTTTTTGATTCATCGACTTTCGTTAAGCCGACAAAAACAACTTTTTCGGTAAATTTCTTAGCAGTAGAAAGAAGTTTTACAAGATTTTGCTGAAATTCATCAAGCGAAACACGCAAGCTGTTTGTAGAATGGATAAATTGCGCGTCATTGATTCCGATAGCAAAAATTATCAAATTCGGCTCGCGCGATTTCGCCTCTACTTCAATCCGATTGAGCAAGTCAGCTGTGATATCGTCTGA
>JAHFON010000009.1 GCA_023261695.1 Candidatus Moraniibacteriota bacterium | reverse complement strand
TATTCGCTTAAAGATAACTCCCATTCTATTTTTTATGGTTGTTTTCGCGCTGTCCAATGCGTATTGGCTTATTCCATTTGGCTATTCAGCCTTTTTTGCGCCACCCCAACACTTTTTTGAAACAATAAACTCCAAGGCAAGCGAGGACGTGTTCGGCAATTTTCTAGAGGGCATCTCCGGTCGGTATACTCTAGATCAGTTATTTAAGTTAACTCCAAATCTTGATTTGATAAAAAAACAGAACAACGATAATTCATTTTTTATTAATTATCTTGGAAGTAATTATATCGTCATAGTTTCTTATATTACTATCATCCTAGTATTAAGCCACTCGTTCTTTTCAAGCTTTTCAAGAAAGCAAAAGAATAAAATAGCGATAAATACATTTGCCTTGGTTACATTATTTTTTATTTTTTTATTTTTCAGTAAAGGGTTCAATAAACCATTTTCCGATTTATACCCTTTATTAATAGAAAAAACTGTGTTTTTTAAAATGTTCCGAGATCCACTAAAATGGATGATTATACCTTATTTTATTTTTATAATTTTATCGGCAAATATTTTAATAAATACAAAATCAAAAATAAGCAAAATTGTTATTATACTATTTTTTATTTCTTATCTCTTGCCATGGGCACACGACGAGTTATTAAGGGCATACGACGTGCCAGAATATTATTTTCAATTTGCCGATGCATATAGGGATATACCAGGGGCTCAGAATAAAAGAGCGGTAATACTGGATTCTGCAGTTAATGGCACTTCATATCAATTCGATGATAGAAACTTGCGTTCAAATTCTAGTAATATATTAAAATCTATCTCTCCATTACCAATAGTTGATTTATTTAGTAATGGCGGTGGTCTAGCCTTTAGTTATTTGAATAATTTTTTTGATGGTTTGAAAAAAAATGATCAAGATTTAATTTTATTTCAAAAAGTGGGGGCTACTCATATCTATCATCAGAGAGATATCAATAATGTTACTGACTATGAATATTCTGATACATATTTTAATAAAGCCGTTTTTGGCAAGTTAGATGTATATGAAATTAAGAAGCCATATATATTACCGAAGATATTTTTGTCTAACACCAACAAAGAATCAGAAGTAGATTTTTACAAGATTAATCCTACTAGATATCAAATAAATATAAGGAATCTGAAAAAAAGTGTTAACCTGAATTTTCTATACACATTTGATAGAAGTTGGCAGCTTTATTTAGAAAAGAATAATCAGCCGACTTATTGTGCGATCATAAATGAGAATACTATTGGAAATAAAAACAATATTTTTGAAACTTCTGATGATGTTACGACAAGCAGAGAATGTGCTACATTAGGAAAATTTTATCAGGGGGATGAAATGGTATATTTATGGGGTAGGGGCTCTTTTTCAGACACCCATAAACTGTTGAACGGATTGTTTAATAGATGGGATATTACCTCAGAATATATTCGAAATCACTTTCCCAAAGACCGCTACAAAGAAAATCCTGATGGGAGCATAGATATTGAATTAACTCTTTACTTCAAACCTCAATCCTATTTCTACCTCGGCCTGATTATTTCCGCCACAACACTAATTTTGTGTTTGGGATATCTTGGTTACGGTTTTGTGCAACGGAGAAGAAAAGTTTGCAACAAAGAAATGGAGTTTTGACACATGTTTTTCCCTAGTATATTATTCATAGTAGAAACAATTGTATAAAAGTTTATACTATATATGAATAAAGTTGAAATAATGGCTGTTTTAGAGGATTGGAATCTTTGGAAAACCCAATGGGAAGAGGGTGTTTTGAGACCGTTTTATTTGGGGAAAATGCGGAATTATGTTGATTCCGGGCAGGTTCTCGTGATTACGGGGGCGAGGCGGAGCGGGAAATCTTTTTTGATGAAACAGCTTGCTTCCGAACTGGTGAAAAATGGAGCGGATAAGAAAAATATCCTGTTCGTCAATTTTGAAGACCCGCGTTGGCTAGGACGTGATACCCGGCTTTTGGATGAGATCTTCGAAACGTATCAGGAATACCTGCGACCGGACAAGAAGCTCTATATCTTTCTTGATGAAATCCAAGAGGTCGAGGGTTGGGAGAAATGGGTTCGGGCGGCACATGAATTGAGCAAAGCCACTTTGGTTATATCCGGCTCCAATGCGAAATTGCTCAGTCGTGAATTGGGCACGGTTCTGACGGGAAGGCATTTGGATATGATAGTATACCCCCTGTCTTTTGGAGAGTTTCTGGATTTCAAAGGAGTGAATCCGTCGGAGCTATCGGTTTCTGCGGTAAGGGGATATCTGCGCGAGTATCTTACGAAAGGGTCGTTTCCGGCGTTGGCGCTGCTGCGGGATAGTGCGCGCGAATGGTTTCTTGCCTACTATGATGACATTCTCGAGAAAGATCTCGTGAAACGTTTCAAGGTGAGGAAGGTCGAAGAGCTGAAGGCATTGCTCAATTTTTATATGAGCAACATCGCGAAATCGATGACGTTCAATTCTGCGGCAAAATTTCTGAAATTGTCTCCGGACACGGTGGAGAAATTTATTTCATATTTTGAGCAGTCATATCTGCTATTTCTTCTGAAGCGGTTCTCGCTTGGAATAAAGGCGCAGCAGAAAAGTCCAAGGAAGATCTATTCTATCGATGCCGTCCTGGCCGGGGCGGTCGGGTTCAGGATGAGCGATGACTTTGGCAGAGTCGCGGAGAACATAGTCTATTTGGAATATCTGCGAAGGAAGATAAATATGCCTGAATTGGAATTTTTCTATTGGAAAGATGAGCAGTCGGGTGTGGAAGGGAAAGAGGTTGATTTCGTCGTGAAAAGTGGGAATCATATCAGAGAGATCGTTCAGGTCTGCGCGGGAGATTTCATCGGGGATACGAAAAAGCGTGAGATGCGTGCAATTGCGAAGGCGGCCAAGAGGCTGAAGCCGGAGCGCATCTTTGTCATTACAGAAGAATTTGAAGGCACCGAAAGATATGAATATGGCACAGTGACTTTCATTCCTCTTTGGAAGTGGCTTTTGACAGAAGAGTAGATCGTATGAGTGAAATGTACAAAAGGTGTTTTTTGATTTTGAAAACCCGCCTGTATCAGTCATCGTGCCGACCTGTTTAGGTTGGACTTTTTTACGAAGTAAAGATAAAAAAGGAATCATTTGGCGAATTAGGCCAAAAATGCTATTCTTAAGTGAGAAAGTAGATTACTCACTTGTGTTTTGCTATGGTTTATCACACCCATTTGGAACAATTTGAAGGGCCGATGGATCTTTTGTTGTCTCTGATTGAGAATGAGGAATTGGACATCACGCGTTTGAGTCTGGCCAAGGTAGCTGATCAGTACTTGGAATACCTGCGCCAGAATGAATCCATTTCATTAGAGAATCTCGCCTCGTTTCTGACTATCGCGGCGCGTCTGATACTCATTAAGTCGCGCGCGCTTTTGCCTATTTTGGAATTTAGCGATGAAGAAGAGGCATCTATAGATGATTTGGAATTACGGCTTGTCGAATACAAGCGTTTTCGCGAGGTCGCGGCAAAATTGGGCGTACTGTTCGGACAAGTGGGCGCGGCTTATAGCCGCAAGAGTTTTTTGGGAACGCGTGCGGTTTTTTATCCGCCGGAAGATTTGACGACCGCTTCGCTCTCCGCGCATTTTGCCGATGTTTTGGGAGAAATACCGGTATTGGAAGATTTGCCGGAGAAAGAAATACGCGCTGTGATTACTCTGGAAGAGAAAATTTTTTCTTTTCAACAGACGCTCGCGAAACGCGTAGAAGCGTCTTTTTCCGAGCTGGTTCGTCTGGCGGCCGATCGCGTGGAGATTATTGTTTCATTTCTGGCGGTGCTGGAAATGGTGAAACAGAGAATTATTCTTGTTGAGCAAACGCGATTTTTTAGTGATATTCGCATTAAAAGAATTTGATTATGACATCCGCGCGCCAAATATCAGTTTTGGAATCCCTGCTTTTTATCAGTGGCGAACCGCTAGCTTTCGGACGTTTGGCGAAAATACTGAAAATAAATAACGACGAAATAGAGGCTTGTGTCCAAGCGCTTGCGGAAAAATACGAGCGCGATGCGGAGCACGGTTTAATGCTGATTGTCAAAGACCAAAAAGTCACGCTTGCGACAAAATCAGAAAACGCGGAATTTGTCGAGGCGTTGACCAAAAGCGTGTTGAAAGAAGATTTGAGCAAAGCGGCTTTGGAGGTGCTGTCAATTATCGCTTACCTTTCGCCGATTCCGCGCGTTGAGATAGAAGCTATTCGCGGAGTTAATTGCAGTTTCACTTTGCGTAATTTGTTGTTGCGTGATCTGATTGAACGCCAGGGCAATCCGGAAGATGCGCGCGGTTATGTTTATTTTCCCACTTTCAAATTTCTTCAATCTCTCGGACTAAAGAACGTCGCGGAATTACCGGATTACGCGACATTTTCTCAAGATCAACTGCTGAAGACATTGTTGACGGAAGATATTAAAAAACAAGATGACTAAACAAAGGCGCAAACTGATAGTTTTTAGCATAGCCGTGATCGCGGCTTACTACTTTGTGATTGAGCGGGGCGCGAATTTTTCTGCGCGCGGCGAGAATATTTTTAGTTTTTTTGAGCCGGCTGAAGATCGTTTTTCCGGAACTTCAAATATTTCGGATAATCTGTTAAACGCGCCATTTGTGTTTGAAGATCGCAGTTTGACGACTGGCTTTCGTCCGGAATTACGTGCTTACGCGCCGCGCTTAAGTATTTCTACGGCGCACGCCACAACTATTTTGGATGCTGATTCCGGAGACGTGTTGTATGAAAATAACGCCGATCAACGGCGACAGATCGCCTCGCTCACCAAATTATTTACTGCGACGTTGGTGGTTGAAAAGTTGAAAAATTTAGACGAACTGGTGACGATTGACGAGGAGGCGGTATATACCGAAGGCACGCGAGTTGGTTGTCCGCGTTCTGGATTTTGCAACGGGGAACGGTTGAAAGTAGGAGAGCGAATAAGCGCGCGCAATCTTTTGAAAGCGATGCTGATGAACAGCGCTAATGATGCGGCCATCGCGCTTGGCAAGCATATCGGCGGAACGCAGGTGGGTTTTGTGAATATGATGAACGAGCGCGCTCAAAAACTGGGTTTGCAAAATACGCATTTTTGCACGCCGTCAGGCTTGGAATTGGACGGACGGGAAAACGAATGTTATTCTTCAGCGCGGGACGTGGCGCAATTTACAAAGCAGGCTCTCAAATATGCTATTCTTTGGAATATTATGCGTTCGGAAAAAACATTTGTTGTTTCTGATGACGGCAAATATACCCACGAGATTTTCAATACCGATCAGTTACTGGGTCAATTGCCGAATTTAATCGGGACCAAAACTGGATTCACGCCGCTCTCCGGTTATTCGCTTTTAGCTGTGGCTAGCGATCAAAATCAAAATCACAAGATTATCGCGGTTGTGCTGAATGATCCGGACCGTTGGCAGTCTATTCGTTCGATGTTTGATTGGAGTTTTAGCGCCATTGATTGGAGATAATCTACAACGTAGAAGGAATAATTTATGGAAACGATTCAAATAGCCCAGATACAAAATATTCCCATCATCATCAACGCTCTCAAAATACTCGCTACTGGTTTGACGGCTTTTGTATTGGCGTTTTTGTTGACGCCGATTTGGACGCATATATTATACGTATACAAATTTGGCATCAAAATAAAAGAAAAGTCCGTGGATGGCGATCATCTTACGGTGATCAATAAGTTACACGCCGGTAAAGCGGGAACGCCTACGATGGGCGGTGTGATTGTCTGGGTATCCGTATTGTTGCTTGCGCTTGCTTCGCATTATATTTTTCCTTTTATCGCGGTTTTTACCGATACTAATTTCATCGCGCGTTTGGATTTTTTCAAACGTTCTCAAGTTTGGTTGCCACTTTTCGCGTTGGTCACTGCCGGTGCTTTGGGGTTTCTGGACGATTATATGAGCGTGCGCGGTTATGGCAACAACAAAGGCGGCGGTATGCGCTTCGCGTTCCGTTTCTGGTGGCTGTTTGTGATTGCTGGAGTAGGCGCCTGGTGGTTTTACTCCAAACTCGGTTGGGATCAAATTCATATTCCGGCAGTGGGCGATTTCGCCATCGGCTGGTGGTATATTCCGCTTTTCATTTTCGTTATTCTTTTTTCGGCGATTTCTTCCAACGAAACCGACGGTTTGGATGGCTTGAATGGGGGCGTGCTTTTGATCGCCTTCAGTTCTTTCACGCTGATGGCTTTTACTCAAAATAAAATGGATTTAGCTTCGCTGTGCGCGGCTATTGCCGGCGCTTTATTGGCGTTTCTGTGGTTCAATATTTATCCGGCGCGGTTCTTTATGGGAGATACCGGAGCGATTTCTCTCGGCACCACATTGGGCGTGATCGCGATGCTGACTAATTCCGTGCCGGTATTTTTTGTCATTGTTTTTATTTATGTTTTGGAATCTGGCAGTGTCGCCATTCAGCTGTTGAGTAAACGTTTTCTCGGCCGCAAATTTTTTCTGGCGGCCCCGCTTCACCATCATTTTGAGGCTAAAGGCTGGCCGGAGCCGAAAATAGTGATGCGCGCCTGGATTTTTACCGCTCTGACGGCTCTCATTGGAGTGGTCATTGGAATTTTTGGTATGGGAATAGGCATTGGAAAATAAAATAATATCGTAACATCCTGATCAGAGTATTTTGTTTTGGATGTATAAATATATGGAATTACGAAATGTCCAACAAGTTGATTTCAAAAACGCGCGCGTTCTCGTACGGGTGGATTTCAACGTGGAACTGAACAATGTATCTGAAGTTCAGGAACATTTTCGTTTGGATATTGTCAAAGAAACTATAAATTATATTTCCGCATTTCCCGGAGTCAAGGTCGCTCTGCTTACGCATTTCGGACGCCCCGATGGAAAGAGAAACGAGAAATTTTCAGTCGGACAAATAACCATGGCGGTGGAACGCGCTTTGCAAAAGCCTGTCACTTTTGTGCCGGATTGCACAGGCGAGAGGGTGGAAGCGGCTTTGTCAAGTTTATCTCAAAATACGCTATTGCTTCTGGAAAACACGCGCTTTTATGATGGGGAAGAAGCAAATGATCCGGAATTCGCCCGGGCTCTTGCCAAACCTTTTTCCATATTTGTTAATGAGGCCTTCAGTGTTTGTCATCGCGCGCATGCTTCCGTGGTCGGAGTGCCCAAGCTGTTGCCGGCTTACGCCGGATTTCGCGTTTTGCGGGAAATAGAAAAGCTTGATCAAGTGCGGCTGATGCCGCGGCGGCCGGCTATTGCCGTAATCGGAGGCGCCAAAATTGAAACAAAATTGCCGCTCATTCGAGAATTGGAAAAAAATTACGATGCTGTTTTGGTAGGCGGCAAGGTGGCCAATGAAATGATTGACGAAAAAATTACTTGCTCTGAAAAAGTGCTGGTGCCGCAAGATTTTGATTCCCCGAAGCGTCTGGACATCGGACCGAACACGATTGCCTATTATATTCAAATCATTAAGACAGCCAAGACAATAATTTGGAACGGACCAATGGGCAAGTTTGAAGAGAAACCGTATGATGTCGGTACCGGCGCGGTTTTGCAGGCTATGCTTGAGAGTGAAGCCTTTGTGCTGATCGGCGGAGGGGAATCTCTGGCCGTTTTGGAAAAAGCCAATGTGATGGATAAAATCGGTTTTGTGTCTTCGGGAGGCGGAGCTATGCTGGAGTATTTGAGCGGCCATAAACTTCCCGGTTTGGCGGCCTTGGAAATAGGAGGCGTGTTATAATGACTGGTGTTTATAAAATTACGAGATGGCTATGGCAAAAATTACAGATGTAAAAGGCAGGGAAATTTTGGACTCGCGGGGCAATCCGACCATTGAAGTGACTGTAACTCTGGATGACTTTACTTCCGCTTGCGCGGGCGTGCCGTCGGGAGCATCGCTTGGCGCTTGTGAAGCGGTGGAATTGCGTGACGGCGATCCGCATCGCTATGGAGGAGCGGGCGTATTGAACGCCGTTTCTCATATCAATGGAGATTTAGCGGAAGCGGTCATTGGTATGGATGCGGAGGGTCAGAAAGTGCTGGACGAAAAAATGATCGCGCTGGATGGAACGGAAAACAAATCGCGGCTGGGGGCGAATGCCATTCTCGGAGTTTCACTGGCCGTTTGCAGGGCGGCGGCTAAATCTTTGCGAAAACCACTGTACACGCATATAGGCACACTGCTTTCCGTAAAAAAGAAAAAAGGCAATTCATTTCCTGTTCCGATGTTCAATATCTTGAATGGTGGCAAACACAGCGACTCCGGACTTTCGGTTCAGGAATTCAAAATTATTCCGTCCGGCATTTTAGGATTCACGAAACAATTGCAAGCGGGGAGCGAGATCTTTCATACGTTGCAAAAATTGCTGAATCAGGCGGGTTTCGCTACCGGCGTGGGTGACGAGGGCGGTTTCGCGCCGCGCGTGGAGAGTCACGCGCAGGCATTAGAACTAATTATACGGGCTATCACGGATGCTGGTTATCGTCCCGGTCAGGAAGTGTGCATCGGTCTGGATGTGGCGGCCAATTCTTTTTATGAAGAGAACACTAATCAATACTTGCTGAAACCGGAAAATGTTTCTCTTTCGCGCGAAAGCCTCATTAATGTTTACCGTGAATGGATACAAAAATATTTTGTAGTTTCTATTGAGGATGGATTGCACGAAGAAGACTGGCCGGGCTGGACACTGATGCGGGAAAAACTTCAAAAAGAAGCAAGTGCTTCCGGAAAGCCTCTGATGTTTATCGGGGACGATCTCTTGGTGACTAACGTCAAACGTCTGACTAAAGCCATAGCGGAGCAATCCTGCAATGCCATACTTATCAAATTGAATCAGATCGGAACAGTCACGGAAACTATTGCCTGTATGGAACTGGCCAAGAAACACAAAATGCACAGGATCGTATCGCACCGGTCCGGTGAAACCGTTGATGATTTTATCGCTGATTTCGCTTTTGGCACGGGCGCGGAATTTATCAAATCCGGCTCGCTTTCGCGCGGAGAACGCATCACCAAATATAATAGATTGCTACAAATTTTTGAATCCGATAAATAATATGTTTTTTCGCAAAAAATCTTACAAAGTAATTTGCGTGGGATCGGTTTCCAAAGATGTTTTTTTTCCGACGGACGAAGGAGTTATTCTGGACACGCCGGAAGACATCACCGCGAAGCAGAAGATCGCTTTTGAGTTGGGAGGTAAATACGCCGTGGCGGATCGCTACGAGGCAGTCGGCGGCGTGGCGGCTAATGTCGCGCACGGATTGACACGCCTTGGGCAGGCGGCTGGTTGTTATAGCAAGATTGGCAATGACGCCACTGGCAAGTGGATCGTCAGTGAATTTGAACGCGAAAACGTGCCGGCAGAGATGCTATTTATTGATGAGGCGGCCAAAACCGATCTCTCCGCTATTATTGTTCTGATACAAAATGGCGAGCGCGTCATTTTTCATAACCGTGACGCCAACGAAAAACTGGAAATCATCGAAGAAAAATTCGCGGATGCCTCTTGGGTTTTTGTCAGCGCGTTAAACGGAGATTGGAGAAAAAAACTGACAACATTAATTGCGCTGAAAGAAAAATACGGCTACGCGCTCGCGCTCAATCCCGGACAACATAACATCAAAGAAGACGCAAAGCTGATGTTTCAGGCGATGACAAAGTCCGACGTGCTGGTGTTAAATAAAGACGAGGCGATTGAACTTATACTGGAAACGCAAAAGGAAATCTCTCGGGAACATCTGGATGACGAAATGTTTCTGCTGAAAACTCTCAAAAATTTAGGCGCCGGCATCATTGGTATGACAGACGGCAAGCGCGGGGCGTGGAGTTTTGACGGCCAAGAATGCTGGTATTGTCCCAGTTACACGCTCAATGGGCTGATAGATAGCACCGGCGCCGGAGACGCGTTCGCATCGGGATTTTTAGTCGCGATTTTGGAAGGCAAATCGATTGATTACGGACTTCGTTACGGCATAGCCAATAGCGGAAGTGTGGTTGGCGCTTATGGAGCTATCGCCGGACTTCTCTCAAAAAGCGCAATGGACGATATAATAAAAAAAATTACTCCGCGACGTTTGCATTGAACCGATTGGCAGATTATGAAAATACTTTTCTTAAATTATGAATATCCGCCTTTGGGCGGCGGGGCGGGAAATGCCACGGAGTATATACTCAAAGAGTATGTTCACATTCCAAATTTTGAAGTGCATTTGGTAACCTCCTCCGTGGACGGCGTTTATCATAATACCGTCGTGGGGGAGAAAATATTTGTTCACAGCGTGCCGATCGGAAAAAAAGATCGCGAATTGCATCATCAGTCAATTATCAACGTGCTGACATACGCCTGGCGGGGATACCGCTATGCCAATAAGCTGCTTAAAAAAGAGGAGTTTGACGCAATTCACGCTTTTTTTGGCGTACCTTGCGGTTTGATGGCGCTGTGTTTGAGCAAAAGCTACGGCGTGCCGTACATTGTGTCTCTGCGCGGAGCGGATGTGCCTGGGTTTAGTGAACGTTTTTCATTACTCTATATTTTTTTGCGGCCGCTCATCCGTCTTGTTTGGCGCAGAGCGAAGTTTGTTATTTCCAATAGTAGAAAATTGAAGGAGTTAGCCTTCCCAACAGCGCCAAAACAAAAAATAGGCATCATTTACAACGGCGTCGACGTCGATCACTTCAAGCCGGATTCTAATCTGCGAAAGCAATCACCGCGATTTATTCTAACAACCGGAGCCTCGCGTGTGACACATCGGAAGGGTTTGCGATATCTGATTGAGGCCGTCGCACAGTTGGCTACAGAGTATCCAAACATTTGCGCAAAAATAATGGGGGATGGAAATGCCCGCCAAGAATTGGAAATCCTTGTGAAGAAACTAGGTATCGAAAAAAATGTCGAATTTCTGGGACGTATTCCTAGAGAACAGACAGTTCCATATTATCAGGAAGCCAGCATATTCGTTTTGCCTTCGCTTAATGAGGGTATGAGTAACGCGATGTTGGAAGCCTTGGCGTGCGGTTTGCCCCTGCTTGCGACTATGACTGGCGGCACAGAAGAGTTGTTGACAGACGGTGAGAACGGATTTTCCGTGATTCAAAAATCTGCGCGTGATCTGGCGGAAAAATTAAAGCGGTTAATGAATGATGAAGAGTTGTGTGCGCATTTTGGTCAAGCAAGCCGCAGACGCGCGGAAACGATGAGCTGGAAAAATGTCGCGCTGGAATATTATAATTTATATCAAGAGACCATTAAAACTTATAATAATTGAAACGATAAAAAAATATGCAAAAAATTAAAACTTACAAAAAAATACTGCTCGTCGGCGCGAAAATTATCGTGAGCATCGCGCTTATATATTGGCTGGTTCAAGGTGTTAATTGGCGGCAAATGGAAGTCCAGATTTATAATGTTTCCTGGTCATTTCTTGCGGCGTATGTTGTTTTTCAGCTTATGGGCAACGTGATTTCCACGAGAAAATGGCAAATCATTTCTGCTTTCAAAGATCTTCATTTCACAGTGAAAGAGGGATTTTTTGTCTATCTTACCGGTACATTTATCAATAATTTTATGCCGTCAACGATTGGCGGAGATGCGTATCGCAGTCTGTGGCTGGCCAAACGCTCCGGCGCCAAAGCCGCCGCTCTTTCTACGGTCGTTTTTGATCGATTCAGCGGACTTTGGACGATGGCGATTCTAGCACTCGCGCTTAGTCCGTTTTTATTTCCTTTGATAAAAAACAGTCTGCCGCTTTTTCTGACATTGATAGTGCTCGCGGCTTTCTTTGTGGCCGATCTTATTATAACGTACGCGTATTGCCAACCGTGGTTCCATCGCGCTGTCTTACGCATTCCATTTCATAAAGTAAAAAGATTATTTGAAGAAGTGACATTTTATACTAAAAAGCATATTTGGTGGCGCGCCAGCCTTTGGTCGGCGTTGTTTATTTTTGTCGGTGTGGCGCTTTCCAATTTTATGCTTTTTCGCGCGTTGGGCAGTGATATAGGATTTATTCCTTTTTTGAGCGTGATTTTTCTTGTCACAATCATATCCACAGTTCCTCTTTCCATCAACAATATCGGCATCAAGGAATGGGCGTATGTGACATTTTTCGGTTTGTTGGGAGTAAGTATAGAAACCGCCCTGACCGTCGCTTTGCTTTCGCGTTTCTTGCAGATGCTGATTTCATTTATCGCCTTGCCACAATATTTGAGTACACGAGAGAAGTAATTCCGCTAATTATTTTGTGTCAAACTTGAAAACCTTTACGTAATGCGTTGCGCGGCCATTAACGTATATCACGAAGGTCGGATCGGCACGGCCGTAATATTGATCAAAACGAATGAGGCCAGTCTTGTTATTTGTGATGTCTCCGCTCATCATTTTGGCGGTACGGCTTTCGCGTCCGGCAGACACTACGATATAATCAAGTCCTTCATCGCGCAGTTTACTGTAATTCAATCCGCGTTTACAACGACCGACAAAAAATTTGCATACCCCATCTTTGTCAGTCCAAATCAGCAGATCCTTGGCATTGGGCAAGGCGTTCAGATATCGGGCCACCTCATAGCTCCCGGCGCCCATATCTTTTACATCAATATGGTATTGGTTGGGGAGCAATGACGAGGCATAGCTCAAAGGAAACGGCGTGAAAAAAAGTATCAGCGTTCCGATGATTATGATGGCCGTAGCCGCAAAAACCGGCGTCAGTGTTTCTCTGACAAAAAACTTTCGGTTGATGGCCGCAAAGATATATTCCAGCGTGACTCCGGCAATGATCGCGGCCATCGGGAACAGGATGATCTGGTAGCGCACGATAGCTCCCACATTGTTGACGGTTGTGCCTAGGTAATAAAGAAGAATGAAAATGATCAGATAAAATGTTGTGCGTAAAGCGACTGATTCCGTCGGATGTTTTCTAAAAAACAGAAACGGCGCGATAAACAGTGAGAAAAAAATAAGCGGCGTGACTCCAAAAATAAGCGGGTAAAAATTGGTAAGGTAGATGCCGATGAAATCGCTTTTGCTGGCGATGGTTTTGGGAGAAGAGAGCAGATCGGTGAAGTTGTATAGCGCCATACCAAACCACGCATTGAAGGCGACGACCAAGACAGCCAAGAAAAATATCAACGCGATGGCAACGGCAATTCTGGATTTAGCTTTTTCAAGAAGCGCGATAATAGCTGATGTAATGCGCGTTTTGTTAAACCATTGGTCGATTAAAACGAATGCGATGAGAATAAGAAAAAGCGGGGCGACTTTCTCAAAAGCCTGGCTAAAGAGTGTGCCGGTAAGAATTTTGGACGGTTTGATCCAGACAGCCGGAAAGAGAATGTAAAACGTGGCGAGAGCGGAAAAAGTGAGAAGAGCGAAATGCTTGAGAAATTTTTTCAGATATTCAACAAAAGATATGACAACCAGTCGCGGACAATAGAGATAATCCAGAAAGACGAGTCCCAGAAAAAAAATAAAAAGAATATTGGAAACATATTTAGTCAGAAGAGCCAAACCCAGCAAGATACCGGAGAAAATAAGATAGCGAAACGTTCCGCGTTTGAGAAATACGAAATAAGCCAGAAGAGACAGGGGGGTAAAAATCCAAAGGAGAGAATCTGGATTGATAATCTTGGCCATCCCGATCAAAACCGGAGACGTCGCAATCAGCGTGTAACTCAAAAGCGCGCTTCCGCGTCCCGTGAGACGTTCCAGAAAAAAATAAAAAAGCGGCAGTATCAGAGCGATGAAAAGCAGTTGCGGAAAACGAAAGGCGAAATAATAGTCCTCCACGTTGTTTTTGAGATTGAAAACTTCCCCGGATAAATGAATAGTGCGGTACTCTTTAGTGGATTTGAAAAAATTTCCGGGACCGGAAATCAGCGCCACGGTAATGCCCGGTTTATCACTGATGTTGGTGCCTTTCCAATCGTGTTCGCCGATATTTTTCCAATATCTGGCTATGCGTCCGTCAATCCAAAGCGGTTCGTCAACGGAAGCATATTGCGTCAAATGATAAAAACCAAATGTAAAAAATATTCCGGTAGCCAAAAAAACGAGCAGTAAAGCCGGCCAACCTTGAGCACGAAACCACTCCCGGCAAGTAAGCGCCTCCTGGTCTTTTTCTTTGACAGAGCGTTCTGTTTCAATGAAAAGGTTGGAAATAAGTATGCCTGAGAAAATCACATACCCGCCCAGAGCTATTGGAAAAATATAATGAAAATTACGCGACGCGTTCAAACCGAAAGTCAGAATCACGCAAGCTGGCAACCAGATGAGGAGAATAGTCGCCAGTTGTTTTTTCCAATCAAATTTTTCCGAAAAATAAGCCGTGGCGGCTAAAGTCAGTACTGCCGCGGCGGCAAATCCCAAGTAAAAATAATCATTATTTGAAATCAGGCGAAACAAAGTCAGCGCAGAAACTTGAAGCGCGATGAAAAAAAGAGTATTGAGCGCGATCAATACAGACAAGAAACCATAAATCCGATTTTCTAAGCTTGAAAAAAAGTCCGCCATAGAGTTTGTCTAGGCCTTGAAAATGGTTTAGAATAAAAGGAAGGCTCCTTGTATCCTAGCCTAAATAAGTAAAAAAGGAAAGACCGGTTTTATGCGTTATTGGCTGACAAAATGGCCACTTGTGTTTGGATTAGCGATGGCTATCGGGCTGGGATTTTTTTTACGCGTGTATCATTTTTCTCCTTGGCTTCATTTTGAATTGGATCAGGCGCGCGACGCGCGTGTTATTGATAAGGCGCTTGAGGGCGGCATCATTGACTTACCATTGCTCGGACCTAAGGCCGGTGGGACGCTTCTGCGGCTGGCACCGGGATTTTATTATCTGCAATATCTAAGCGCACGCGTATTCGGAGCATCTCCGTCCGGTATGGCCGGATTTGTAGTTGTATTTTCCATTTTGGCCATACCGAGTTTTTACTTTTTGCTTAGACGGTATTTTCCCAAAAAACTGTCACTGGGACTCACGTTTTTATTCGCAACCTCGGCGTACTTCGTGATGTATGGCCGTTTCGCCTGGAATCCTAACCTGTTGCCATTTTTCGTCATCTTTGGCTTTTACTCTCTACTGCGGGCGGTCGATCACAATGAAACCAAAAAGGGAATGTGGTTTATTATATCTGTTTTTTCCTTGGTTTTGGCAACACATTTTCATTTTCTCGCGTTTTTGGCATTACCCATAATTTTTGTCATATTTCTCATTCTCCGTTGGCCTAAATTTTCTTGGAAAGTTTGGCTTAGCGCGCTAGTTATTTCTCTGGTTCTTTATTTACCGGTGTTCTTGAATGAAAAAGAGGCAAACTTTGCGAATACTCAGGAATTTTTTCAAGCCGTAACGGAAAAATCAGGAAAAAGCCAACATACTTTGGCAGGCAAGTTTATACGCGATGTCTCCGAACACGCTCTGGGCGGTATGGTAATCATTACGGGTTTTGAGGGCGGCGCGTTTCCATCTATTACTACTGGGGGAGAACGAGGGCGGATCAGTTGGGTATGCGAAAACCGTTGCGATAAGGGCAAGTGGTACGGTGTGGCGGCAGTTATCGTGTTGATTTCCGGACTTCTGTCTCTGATATGGTTTTGGCGTTACGCAAAGGAACAAAAACAGCGGGATTTTCTGTGGCTTTGCGGTATTTGGTTTGGGGTCACGTTTGTTTTGTTTTTACCCTTGGCGTATGATATCGCGCCGCGATTTTTTCTGCTTTCCGGGCCGTTATTTTTTATTTTGCTCGGGCTACTTTTGAAATCTTTGTGTAAATTTTACGACAAATTAAAAATCGGTCGCTTCGTCTGGCTGTTGGGCGGACAAGTCGTTTTACTCATTATTTTTTTAGGCGTCATTTCCAATCTTTATTTTTTGAATCAGCGATTTAACGAGTTATCCCGCGCCAAAGCGGAAGCGGTGGACAGCCCGCCGGACCGGATTCTCAAAGAGCTCATTCGCGTGACGTTTGCGCAAGAAAACGCGGTTGTGGACTTTTTGGAACGCCGCGCAAGAGAAACCGGCTATCCGGTGTATATGTGGAGCGAGCCGCAATATCGCCGCGCGTTAAAATATCTCATGGAAAAGCGCGGCCTGGAAAATGGTGTCTTGGGCTTTGATGGTATTTATCGGCAGGGGATATATTATCTCATCTTGCGAACACAGTCCGATCTGGAAGACGCACTTAAAAAATATCGCGTAAATTATACAGTTGGTAAAACCACATCCTTCGGAACATTGACAGCTGTTGAACTTCATCCCAAAATTGAAGCGATTGACGCCGAGCGGCAAGATTTTTCCAAATTGAAAGCCAGCGATCTCAAATCCGCTCCGCGCTATACCTGGAGAGAATTTTGGGAGCGCAACGCAGTTACAAGCCAAGAAGAAGAAACTCCATTGGAACAATCAGAAGACGCGCAGAATAATTGAAAAAATAATAACTTGTGAAAAAAATATGACTATGATTGATATAACTTGGAAACAGACGTTTTTTATGTTAGCGCTGATTATAGTTTTAGGCGCGGGATTGCGATTTTACGGTTTGAGCAACAATGCCTTCGTGTCGGACGAGTTTTTGGATATGAATTCGGCTTACGGATATTCACAGACGGGAGAATGGAAGGCTTGGGATTTCAATTTCGGCAGACCATCGGCAGTCAATATCAACGCGCCGCGCGATTTGCGATCGGTAGTCTACAAATGGCAAGTGGCGCAACTTTTTCGTTTTTTGCCGCCCACTGAAAACGTGGCGCGGAGCATAAGCGTGCTCTGGGGCGTTATTTCTATCGGCGCCATCTTCTGGGCGGCGTACGCCATGACGCGGCGTAAGGAGATTGCATTGGTAGCGGCATTGCTTTTTGCGGTGTCCGTGAGCGGAATTATTTTTGATCGGACTCTGCGAATGTACGCGATGTTTTTTCCACTCTATATGATAACCGGTACATTCGCGTTTCTATCTTTGGAAAGAACTTACGCTGGTCAGATGCGTTTCTGCCGATATTTATATGAGAAATTGGGCATCCATATTGGTTTTGCCGCCGCCGCTTTGGTGTTTTTTATTCTGGCTTTGTTTACACACCAATTGACGATGACGCTTATTTTTTCTTTGGCGGTTTATTTGATAGTGAGAGCTTTTCAAGAATACCGTCTGAATAACCAATGGCGCAATAAATATTTTATTTTGCTTGCTTTGGGAATTCTGGGAACAATCGCCACAGCTTTATTTTTTTCGCGGTTTTTTCGCTCTTTTGCGGGCGGTCTGATTTTCTTTGACAATCATTACGGCTATATAAGTTATGTACTCCGCGATTATTACCATCCTCTTTGGGCGGTTTTACTTATGATATTGGGCGGCTGGTTCATCGCCAAACGAGAGAATTTGCCGCGGGAAGCCTATTGGATTTCTTTGTCATTGCTCGCGCCTCTGGCGATGGCGATCTGGCTGTGGCGGCGCAATATCGGCGCGCAGTATATTTTCTTTGCTCAAGCGTTCGCTCTGATACTGGTAGCGGCCGGTATTTTCGGCCTCTGGAAACTTATTTGCGAAAAGTGGAATCTGACGGCAAAGAAAGCTTGGGTAGTTTTGGGGCTGTTGATTATTCTGGTGCCGAACTTTGGTTATTTCACGGAAGAGAACAACACTTATCACGAAACTTCATCGGGCGGCAATCCGAATTATCGCAAAGTGTTCGCGTATTTCAAAAAACAACATATAGATACCGACGTGCTGGTAACTCGCAATGTGCGTAATTATTATTGGAGCGGCGCGAAGGTGCCGGTGTATGATCTGGGCGACGAAATATCCAAAACAAGGCTTTCGCAGGATGATTTGGTAAAACTGATGACAGACTACAAGACGGGCTGGGTAATTTTGTCGGACAATGATTATGATTATGTGGGCAACGGGGTGAAAGAATTTTTGCAAAAAAATATGACGCGCGTCAGCAACGATCAAGTGCGCGGCGCGATTGACGTTTATACTTGGGAGAGGAAGTAAGTTAACTTCAAAATTTCATCTAATATAGTGTTTATAATCTACAAATATGGTCATTTCAAACTACACAACTATTGACTAAAAAGGCTTTTCGTGTATAATAAACTTTTATGAAAAGGATTGGCTCTGGCTCGGAAGGCCGTTTTTGTTTGTAATAATTGACGAATCAACGGTTAGTTTTTAGATATTGTTTTCTGTAAGGAAAAAATATGAATGATATATTTTGGAAACTGCCAAGAAAATCTAATCCACTGAGCTTAGTTGGCACGACGACACAGAAGAAAGAGGAAAGAAGACTGGAGTACCGACTTATTACACATTTTGTCGTATTTGCATTGCTTACTATCCTTATGGGGAAATACTGGTTTGCCGATTCCGCCAGTCTTTTTCTTTATAGCTATGGCATAGTTGTTACTCTAGTAATTTTGACGACTTTCTTTTTTGCTTTTGTTCTTTACAAAGATCCTTACGAACTTGCTATACGAAATCTTGAAGCATTCAGGCCAGAGCCATTAGTAAGTTGCATGGTTGCCGTAAAGGATGAAGAAGATGTTATAGAGCGCTGTATTTTATCTTTCATTAATCAAACTTACAAAAATAGAAAGATTATTTTTGTGAATGATGGAAGTGCTGATGGGACGGGGAAAATATTGGATGAATATTCAAGGGGGGGGGCAATACAGGTTATTCATTTAGCAAAAAATGTAGGAAAGAAGAAAGCACTTAGTGAAGCTATGCGCATTGCCAGAGGATCCATCTTTGTTTTTTCGGATAGCGATTCCGTAATCGCGGCAGATGCTATAGAAAAGATTGTTGCTATTTTTAATGTTTTTCCGGAAATCGGCGCGGTGAGTGGTCACTGTCGAGCTATGAATGGCAATAAAAATTTGCTTACGAGAGTTCAGGATTCTTGGTATGAAGGGCAATTTTCTATTCGCAAAGCTTTTGAGAGCGTGTTTGGCGCTGTGACTTGTGTATCCGGTCCTTTGGCAGTGTTTCGGCGCGAAGCTGTCTATAATTTTATTCCCGCATGGGAAAATGATACTTTTCTTGGTCAGGAATTTAAGTTTGCAACCGATAGAACGCTTACTGGTTTTGTGTTGGGGAGCAAAGCAATAGGGGGAAGACTCAAGAAAAAATACGCGGATTCGCCATTTGTGAAGGATTGCGATTATCCTCTTAATGATTGGAAAATAGTTTACTGTAAAGCGGCGAAAGCGTGGACGAATGTTCCAGACACGTTTTCCAAAGTGATCAAACAGCAGGCTCGTTGGAAGAAAAGTTTCATTCGTAATATGTTTTTTACAGGGGCGTTTTATTGGAGAAAACCTCTTATACCAGCTTTGAATTATTACCTCCATATCCTTTTTGTTTTAGCTGGACCATTCATTACTTTTCGACATTTAATCTATCTTCCTTTACGCGGAAATTTAAATGCCGCCATCCTTTATATTGCCGGAATAGTTTTTATCGGGTTTATGTTTGGATTAGCGTATAAACTAGAGAATAGGGACTGCCACAAATGGATGTATCGTCCATTGATGAGCTTATTATCAACGTTGATTTTGTCATGGCTTATTTTTTATTCTGCATTAACAATAAAAAAAATGATATGGTACCGAGGATGAGGTTTTTTGTAGAATGTTTTTTTGTGTTAGTGCTAGGAGGCCTTTTCTTTATTGTTGTTCAAAAGTATTACACTTACAAAAACTTTGTTAACTTTTTCGGAAAGCAGGAAACCGTTGCTCGATCTATACTGCCCAAGAATCCTACGCAGGCGGAATTGGATAAATTAGCCAGTGAGTATAAAAAAGAGTTTGAAGAATTTGTAGGTACATCAAACATTGTTGATAATGCCGCAGAGAAAGCGGATGCAATTCCAGTACTCGTTTATCATGGGATATCCAGTGATACATCAAATGAGACTATTCCTTTAAATGAGTTTAAGGAGCAAATGTTTGCACTGAAGAAAGCCGGATATAAAACTGTAACTATCAATGAATTTTATGAATTTATAAAAGGAGAAGTGGAATTAACGCAAAATTCGTTTCTCTTAACTTTTGATGACGCACGCAAGGATAGTTATTATCCTGTGGATTCTATTTTAAGCGCATTGGATTTTCACGCAGTTGTGTTTGTCATTACAGGTCATAGTCTATCAGACGAGAATAGCTCATATTATCTCAGTAAAGCAGAGCTCCATCAAATGGCTGATAATGGTCGTTGGGACATACAATCACACGGACGTGCAGATCATGGGTATGTAACCATAAATGAAAAGGGAGACAATGGAAGGTTCATCATAGCTAAACAGTGGCTAAAAGATGAGGGTAGAATAGAAACAGATATTGAATACTATGATCGAATCAGAGGAGATCTTTTAGGAGCGAAGAAAGATCTTGAAAAAGAATTTAATAATGTAGTAATAAGCTTTGCATTTCCTTTCGGTGACTACGGTGATGAATCACAAGCGCATAAAATTTTAGGTGTGGTAAGCGATATTTATCCCATCGCTTTCTATCAATTTCGGCCGGAAGCTAGGACTGGGTATTATAGTTATAATTTCCCGAACGTAGGAGCTCATAGTTTTACACCCCGGAGAATCAAAGTTTTCAAAAGCACGACAGGAAAAAATATAGTAGATACTTTGGAAGCTGGTAAAACTAAAACACTCCCCTTTTTTGAGTCATTCATAAATAAGAAAAATTGGATTTCAACCTCAACCGAAGGTCGGTCTGGTTTTGAAATTTCTGAGACACCTTCTCTTATATTGAACAATAACGAAAATTTTTCTTCTAGAAGTGTGTTCTTGGTTGGATCATCTAGATGGAATGATTTTAAGATGAATGCCACAGCAAAACTAAAGAGCCCACAATCTTTTTCTCTTTTAGCAAGAGTGATTGATGGTAACAATTATGTTTCTTGCACATATCAGGATAATCAAGTAGCCTTAAATCAAATTACTAACAAAAAAAGGAAGAAAATTTCAGAGGCGTCAACTAATAATAAATCGTTGTTTATTGATGGCGGTAGAGTGTCCATTAGTGTATATGGCAATTTTGCTAAATGTTATCTTGATAAGACTCCTGTTGTTAGTGGAAAAATATTTGCAAACTTTGGCTATGGTGGAGTAGGATTCAATATCTGGAATTCAGAAAAAATATCAAAGTCGTCGGTGGAGATAAAAGACATTGAAGTTAAAAATATCAATGAGGATTAAACAGAAACATTGCATTATAGTGGTACTGTTTTTAACACCTTCCTTAATTATTTGGGCACATTTTTATGTTTACTCTAAAAAAAACGAATTGGCTCACGATACTACTAATTCTTCTTTAGTAGAATCCCGATTTCAAGACGAGAAGAAAGATATTCAGGTCGGTTCAAAACAAGATACTGGGATCAATAATATTGAAAAATTCCAAGAAACAAAAACCAATGAATTTTCTGACTCATTTAATTACCAAGAAGTAATAGAGGAAACGGGAAGAGGTGAAGAAAGCGGGAACGCAAATTGGTGGCTGAACTCTGGAGCATATGTTTATGTTGATAAAGGCATTGCAAAAACAATTCAGGGACCTTTGGAAAATAGATCAAAATGGCAGATTGATTATCTGAATTATAATTCTGATGAAACAGACGGCGGTTATCATCCACAAAACATTTTTCGTTTTGTTACAAGAAGTAAGTGGAAAAATTTTCAACAAGAATGTTATTTTAAAATAAATCATCTTAATTTAAGCAAAGATAAAAATCGGGGAGAGTCGAACGGAATTCTTCTGTTTAATAGATACCGAGACGGAGAAAATCTCTATTATACTGGTATTCGGGTGGATGGTTTCGCGGTCATCAAGAAAAAGATAAAAGGAGAGTATTTTACAATGGCATACAATCGGATCTACCCCGGACAATATAACCGAAAGAAAAAACCAAATCTTTTACCGCATAATGCCTGGATTGGCCTTAGGTCAGAGGTAAAAAATGAAGTTAACGGAATGGTGAGTATCAAAGTATTTATAGATCGGAAGCGTGACGGAAATTGGCAGTTAATTACCGAGGCAAAGGACAATGGAAAAAGTTATGGCGGCAAAGCTTTTATGGATGAAGGTTACGCTGGCATCCGCACAGATTTTATGGACATTGAATTTGATGATTATAAAATTGAAGAACTAAAATAACATTATGAATCAACTCGTGATTTTGGCCGGGTGGCGTTTGACTTATAGGTATAAATGACTATAATTAGATATAGTTAATTTATATCTAATGGTTATATGGAAAATAGATTTGAAAAAAGGGTCAATTTGAGCCAAAAAATACTTCAAAAGATAGCTCAAATAGACGAATTTAGAGGCTTGTGGAAGGGGAGTTTGAGGTTGAGTCCTCAAACATTAGGCAGACTAAAAAGAAGCGTCCTCATCACCAGCACGGGGGCGTCTACTCGTATTGAGGGTTCAAAGATGTCAGATGATGAAGTGGCGAGGCTGATCGCGGGACTCAAATCAACACCGCCCCAAGGAAGAGATGCGGAGGAAGTGGCGGGGTATGCTGATTTATTGGGAAGAATTTTTGATAATTGGAAAACTCTCAAAATTACGGAGGGGCAAATTTTGCATTTTCATAAAATCCTGCTCAATTTTTCAGAAAAAGACAAAACCCATAGGGGTAAGTACAAGACATCTGATAATAAAGTGGTGATGCGGAAGAAAGATGGCGAAGAAATTGTCATTTTTGAACCGACACCTTCATATCTCACTAAAAAAGAAATGGACGATGTTATTTTTTGGATGAATGAAGAGACCAGCAAAAAAGATATTCATTTGCTCATTCTGATTGCCAATTTCATTTTTGAGTTTTTGGCTATTCATCCGTTTCGTGACGGCAATGGCAGGCTCTCGAGGGCGCTCACTACATTGTTGCTTCTTAAAGCCGGATACACTTATGTTCCCTATGTTTCACTGGATGAAATTATTGAAGAAAGAAAAATTGATTATTATCTGGCTCTGCGCAAAACCCAGTCTCAACATAAGACAAAAAACGAGGATGTTACGCCCTGGCTCAATTTTCTATTGGATGCGCTTTTGGAGCAAATCAAAAGAGCTAAGAGTATAATGAGAGAAGACCAGCCAGAAAAACTTCTTTCAGAAAAACAACTTGTGATTTATCAGTTATTTCAGGTTGACACTTTAAGCGTTTCTGAAATTAACAAGCAACTCAAAGGTTCTATTCCGATGGCTACTCTCAAACAGGCATTGTCTCGCTTGGTTGTTTTAAAATTGATTGAAAGAATAGGGATAAAAAGAGGCGCTAGATACAAAAAAATTTGAATAACATTATGAATCAACTTGTGATTTTGGCTGGAGGGAAGGGGACTCGGATGCAATCGGATAGGCCGAAAGTATTGCACAATGTGAAGGGTATCCCGATTATCAAGCGGCTTTTAAGAAATGTAGAAAACATTTTTGAACGCCCGACTATTATTGTTGGATACAAAGGCGACGAGGTGATTGCCGAGTTGGGCAACGGGTATCTGTATGTCCGTCAACCCGAACAGTTGGGGACGGGTCACGCCATCTTGTGCGCCAAGTCTGTTTTGGCGCACAAAGGTTATCAGAATATTCTGGTAACGCCCGGAGACAGTCCGTTGATCAGCTCGGAAACTTTGAAAAAACTCGTGGATCTGCGGCAGAAAAAAGAAGCCGTGATTTCTTTAGCTATTGTTTCCGTCCCGCACTTTGAAGGGGACTTCGCGAGTTTTTATAATTTCGGCAGAGTGATACGCGGAGACAACGAAGACGTGACAGGTATCGTAGAACTCAAAGATGCTTCTGAAGAACAAAAAAGAATCGGCGAAGTCAATACTGGCTATTATTGCTTTGACGCGGATTGGTTGTGGGAAAACATCGAAAAACTGAAAAACGAAAATGTAGCCAAAGAGTATTATCTGACGGATATGTTCAGAATGGCCTTTGAACAGGGAGAGAGGATAGCGGCTTGCGTGATAGAGAATCCCTATGAAGGCCTTGGCGTGAATGACAAACAACAACTGGCCGTGGCAGAGGCTCATTGCTAGCGGCGATCGCGCTTTGGTAAAAGTTTTACAAACGGAGCAACATCGTCTGTTTTCAGCTCGCCGAAAATTTTTAGCAAGATAAAGTAAAGGAAGAACAATGCCGTGGCTGAAATTATGAAGTTGAAGTTTCCGTGTGGCAGAAAACGCGCCAAAGAGGCTATCAAAATAGCGCTGATCAAAGAAAGCGCAATCGTTTTGAAACGCAAGCGGACATTGAAATGAAATTCCACATAAACGAGAATGCTGATCATCAGCAGACAAGCCACCACCGTAGCAGAGAGAGCCGCGCCGATTAGCTTAAACTGCGGAATCAAAATAAAGTTAAGAGCGATGATTGCCAGCAGTCCGAAGAAAGTCAGCTTCATCGGTATTTTCACCAGTCCGGCGCCATTCAAAGCAAAACTCAAAACATAAAAAACCGTCAGAAATCCCACTCCGATCGTAAAAACACTCATTGGAACAGCCGCATCTAAATATTTTACACCATAAAAAAGACGAAGGGTTTGCGAAGCGTACACGATGAGAAGCGTGATTATCGGAAACAAAAGCAGAGTCATCAGGCGCAATGATTTATTCACGAGATTCTCCGTTTGGGCTGTGTCTTGATTGGTGGTCGTATGAGAAATGGCCGGTAAAAGAATAATCGTGAGAGCGTAGAAAAGATAATACGGGATACGTCCCACCGTGATGGCGGCATTGTAAATGCCTGTCAGATAATCACTTTGGAGCAAGCCCTTAACAAAATACAAATCCAGCGTCAGAATAAATTCATAAAAAAGAAGGAATAACGTCAGCGGCCAGGCATACGTCAAAAGAGTTTTTCCTGAAAATTGTATCGGCGAAGAGAGCGGTTTTTTGACAGCGGGAAAATAACGATGGGTAATCAAAATATCCAGAATAAAAGCGATAGCAAACACAAAAAGCGGCGCCGCGATATAACCGGATATCGCTCCTTTGACTCCAAAGAAGTAGGCAAAACTTATAATAAAAATGATCCGTCCTAAAGCGCGTACCGTTTTCAGCACAGCTTGAAGTTTGAAAAAATGCAAGCCGGTAAAATAATAGAAATAAAAAGAAGCGGCCGCAAAAGAGGGAATAATCAAAGATGAGATTTGGAAAAGCGGCGTGAGACTGGGATCGGAAAGCGCCCGCGCGATGAGAGAAGAACTAAAAAAGAAAAGCGGCGTGACGCAAAGTATCAGAACGGACTGAAGCGCCATCGCCTTGTGTTTGATGCCGAGAATCCTCTCCGGAGCGTTTTGGAAAATTTCACTTAAATACTTGGACATTGCTGTCGGAATGCCGTTGCCGATCAAAACAATCACCATAGTCGTCAAGGTGACAATCACGCTGAAGCGTCCGTAATCGGCCGGTCCCAAAATACGTCCGACTGACGAATGAATAATATAGCCCGCGAGATTAAAAATAATTTCTGAAATAGTCAGCCAGACCAGCGCTTGCGAAAATTTTTTCATATTTTTGTTAGAATATCTTGGAAAATTATTTCTTTGTCTCTGCCGGCGTCAATCGCGATTAAATTCCAATCAGCAATTTTTTGTTCAAAGAGATCTTGTTTGGCGTGGAGATAATCCATACCTTGTTCCGGAACATTTTCCCGCGTCATAATGCTTTCCGGAGAGATATTAAGATAAAAAGCGACATCCGTTTTGGGCAGTATGGCTTCCAAAAAAAACATCCCGATTTTTATCAGTTTGGAATCAGAAAGATAGGAGATATTGATCAAAGAGTCATAAAAATAGCGGTCGGAAAGGAGATAATCGCAATTTTCTTTTTTGAGTTTGCGCAAAAACAGGCGAAAACGGAGCATATCCAAAAACAATAATTTCTCCCGCACAATAGCAGAAAACCATGAGGCTTGGGTGACGGCTTTTTCTTTTCCCGGTTCAAATGTTTTTTGTCCTTTGAAAAAGCGGAAGATTCTATTGGCCAGAGAAAATTCTACTGCGTGAAAATAAGCGACATTCAGATTTTCACGTTCCAATTTTTCCCGAAGCAACTCTAGTTGTGTTGATTTTCCAGAGCCATCAACGCCAGAAAATGCGATGAATTTCATAATTTAATACATAATCACCGATACCGGCTGCAATTTGGCCACGGTTTTCACAATGTTGTTAGCTTGCGCGCTGGCTATCACGTCTTCCGCGCGTTTATAATGAGATGAATCCTGCTCAATCACTTTGGAAGAACGGCCGTTGTAAAGTTTAACGCCTTTGGCGGCCAATTTTTCGTTCATCTCTGTTTTGTTGCGCGGAACGAGGTTCTCTGTTTTTTGAGATGATTTGCCCGCTCCGTGATTACAAGAATAAAAACCGGAAACATTTTCATCTGTGCCAACGCAAAGATACGCCGCCGTGCTCATTGAAGACGGAATAAATGCCGGTTCTCCTGTTTCTCTGAAAAGCGGATGATCCTGCATCCGCGACTGGCCGTAAGCGCGCGAAGCTCCGTTGCGGTGCACCCAAACATTTTGGCCATAGTGTTCTTCGCGAGAAACGAGAATATGCGGCATATCATAGAGAAGTTCCAGCTCCGGATCGCGGCCGAGCGTTTTTTTTATGGTTTCCGAAATATTGTGCGTGATAACCGCGCGATTGGCGTGAGCGAAATTGGAACAGGCATTGCGCGCCGCCATATAAAGTTTGCCGTCCTCGCCGTCTCCATTGAACGTAATGAGTTGTTTTTGTTTGCCAAAACCAGACTTTCTTATTTTTTGAGCGATGAGAGCGACGGTTTTTTTGAAAGGCGTTTTCCAAAAAAAACGGCCTATGTTCATAAGAATGGCGGTTGATAGATGTTCCCGTTTCTTGGCGGTGTACATATACATCGTGTATTGTCCCAAAATGCCGGAACCGCAGTGCACCATAAAAAGATATTGCCCTTTGCGAAGATCAAATTTTCGGGCGATGTCTTCGTTTAGAATATCAGTCACTTTCACCAAATCCAGAAAGTGATTGCCGGCCGCGCCCAAGATACCCGCGCGAAACTGCGCAAAAAACAAAAATAATTTTGGAATCACTTGAAAAATATATTCACGGGATTTTTCCTGATCAAAAAAATTGCCGCGTTCCAGACAATTAGTCGTTTCATTTTTCGTGCGGATGCCGAGATAATCAATCAGCGGCGCGATGCCCAGACGGCAAATATCCACAATGATCCGCATTGGCAGATAAGTTCCGATATAAGTTTTAGTCGGAGCGGTCGCAGTCAGTGCTTGAAAAAGTTTGTCCAACTCCTCCTTGGTCACATTACTGTCGTCCAAATTAGTTTTCACCAGCCGCATTCCGCAGGCGGGATCAGAGTCATTCACTTGCGGAAAAATATATTTTTCAGACGCGATAACCGTGCCGGTGGCATTTTTGCGTCCCGGTTTACTGTGCACATCAGCCAAAGCGGCGATATGCTGAAAAATGCCGTCATTGGAAGCGACGTCTTCCAGTTGGGCGAAAGTTGCCTCGTTGGGAAGGAGCGCGTCTTGCGTATGAAAAATCACCGGCACTTTCATATTTTCCGTCTGGAATTTCTGACGATAATCATTCGTGTTTTTTATAAAGTTTTCGTATTTCATATATTAAAGCTCGGTGTAAAGGTTTTCATACTCCCGCACAGTATCTTTGAGATTGAAATTTTGTTCCACAAAAGCGCGGGCGTTCTGGCCGAGTGATTCTCTGATTGCCCTGTTATCTTTTAGATAAGCCAGTTTTTTGGATAATTCTTCCATTGAACCACGAGCCACAGTAACACAAATTTCCGGGTTTGAAAACTCTGCAAAGATGGGAAGATCAGACAGAATAACTGGTTTTCCGCAGGCGTAAGCTTCGATGATGACGAGCGGCACATCGAATTTACCACGCATATCATTGACGGGAAATACCACCACATCAGCCAGATTGTAGAGCTTGGGCATATCAGCATAAGTATCGGTGAAACGCACCCGGTCGAGGATACCGGCTTCTTTGAAACGTTTTACTATTTCTGATTTTTTCTGTTGATCATCCTCGTGTTTCTTCACGCGGCAGGCGAAAATAAATTTCATATTTGAATCAGGATACTTTTGGAAATAATCAATAAGCCAAGAGGCGAGCATATCGGTAGCGCCAAGACGGGCATATTCTCCCGGATACATAACCACGAAATCTTCCGATGAAAGTTTGAAAAACGCCATAGCCTCCGAATCTTTAACTTGGGGATGGTAGAAATCAAGATCAACTCCGGGATAGATGCGGCTGACGTTATGAAAACCTATATGTTTGAGACGGTTCCGGGAATAATCAGAATACACGACAATGTGGTGGGCGAAGAGAAGCTGTTTTAACTGTTTCGGGCCGTAGATATCTTCACGAAGTGTCGCAACGGTTTGAATGGTCTTACCGCGCGTGGGACGGCTGAAGAAATTTATAAGCGAGGTGTTTTTGCGCGTGGGCGTGAAGAGATAGTGAGTAATGTCATATTTTCCGCGCAGTTTTCGAAGCGATGCAAGCAGGCGAAGTTTTTCTGAGAAATCGAGCTCGTCCTTGGCATAACAGGGGATTTGCGTTACGTTAGCCGGTAAATCAGAAAGCCAAGTCGGCGTGGTAAGAATACTCATATGGTGCTTGGTGACAGATTTGGCAAGAAAGTAAGCGAAGTTTTTGGAAGCTTCGTCCCAAGGGGGAACAAGGGGGCGAGTAGCCAGCAGGATTTTTTTAGATGACATATAATTTATCTGTAAATTTCTTTATTTTCTTTTCCTGCTGTGATTATGATGGAGGTGCGGACGTTTGGTTGGGCGGTAAGTGATGGAGTAACAGTTGTTTTTTCTCCGCTTTTTACAAAAATCTTGTCTTGCAAAAAATCTGTTTTATCAACGGTTATCGTATATTGAAATTCGGTCTGATTGCTGTGATTTTCTATAGTGAAAGCGAGATCGGTGGTATTTTTAGGAAATGCAAATGCGGCAACCCACCAATTTTTATCAGTATCGGGATTGAGCTCACGCGCGTTCTGCCAGAAAAGAAAGAATACACTGGTCGTAAATAGTAAGAGAGAGATAAGGATAAGATGTTTTTGCGACATAATGGAAAAACATTTTTTATTTTATTCGAGAATAAATGTGAATATTATCCGAAGCATAGATGCGCGAAAAATTTTGTGATTTCTTAAATTGGGCGGTGTCAAAATGCGGATTGATCATAACAAAATCAACTCCTAAATCATTGTAACATTTTTCTCCGCGCGGCGTATTGGGAGTGGAAATCATAAGCAGAGTACATTGTTCGCGCTTTGGATTATCCGTGTAACGTTTGAAAAAACCACGCGAGAGCGGATAGGAATAGTCGCGCAGAAAAAAAAGTTTTATCCAGGAATCAGCCACTATATAATTGTGGTCTTTCAGAATCGTATCTTCCGGTAAACTATGTTCCGCCAAATAATTTGACGCGTCAAATGTTTGCAGAGCGTCAGAGGCCTTGCTTCTGGCAAGCAGGGTCTGGCTGTTATCAAACGTTCCGCTACCTATGGAAAAAACAAAGAGTGAAAAGCCGATGGTCAAAAATAACAGGTGCGGCAAGTATATTTTGCGATTTGTCTCTTGCTTATAAAGCGCTGCAAAAAAAGCCACCGCCGCAATGGCAGACAACATTCCCAGCGGAAAAGAAAGATAAGCCCCAATCCGATTGGAAGGAATATCAATCAAAAGCCACGCCGGCTTATAGGTCATCAAAAGCAAAATAGCGCTCCAGCCGACCAGAAACGCGGAGGCTATGCCTTTGCGGCGAAACGCAAAAGCCGCAAGTATTATGACCAAACCTGCCAATCCCAGCGCGACCCGGGCCTCGCCGGAAGAAAAAGTAATTTGTAAAAAAGTCAGCCCGGTGCGCGTGGTTTTGGTGGGTGTGCCCAGAGCGGTTGAAACAGCGTTGGTTCCAATGTAGGTCGGCAAAGCGACAGCAAAGAAAAAAACTCCCGCTAAAAAAATAGTCAGAATAGGAGCAGGCGAGAAAAAAAGCTTCAGCCACGGGAGCAATGTTTCCCGCAAAGCATTGGCATTCAAAAAAAGAAAAGTTAGCAATCCTGCCGCGAGAGTAAATGCCAGCATTAACATGCTTAAGTGATGGGTGTATGCGAGAGTCAGTGTGAGAAAAAATCCTAAAGCAAGCAGGCGCGGGTTTTTTTCTTTGAACGCGCGAAAATAGGCGAGAATAATCAGCGGAATAAAAAAATTACCCAAAGTATTTCCGACCACGCCGCCTGACACAAACTTAGCCTGCGGAGAAGCGAGAGTATAGAGCGGACCAAAGAAGAATAAAACGACCAGCGCGACATTTTGCGGAGTAAAAATCTTTTTTGAGAAAAATTTACTCCGGATGTCTTCGGTAAAACGTAAAGCCAGCACAAACAAGGCAATCAGACCGAGCAAATTGTAAAGAAAAAGAAAAACCACCGGAAATGCTGACAAGAAATCCAAGCCGCTTACGATGTTGATGGCCGCAAACGGTAAATGTTCGCCGATGATGAAATCAATAATCGGTTGAGGATTGGTGAGTTGATAGACGCCTTCAGCAGTGGTGACAATCTCCTGCTTGGCATAGAAGGGGAGTGCGCCAGTCGTAGAGATCAATTTAGCCCAATACATATGGTGACCGAGATCGGTCGCGGTTGGAAGCACCGCGTGAGCGAGAAACACACCTTTGGTTAAAATCGTAAGCGTGATAAGAATAACAAAAATCCAGCCCTGTTTCTTGGTGAAGAAAAAAGATTCCGCGTTTCCTATTTCTGTTTTTATTTCAGTTTCAGTTTCTGGATTTTTATTAAAACGTTTCCAGATAAACACCACTCCGACAAGCGTCATCAAACTGGCCGCCAGCCCGAGAGTGATTGTAAAAGCATTCAGTTTAAACCCGTATTTTCCGATGATGATCATCAAAAAATCAATCAATCCCAGACTGATACCGAAAGAAAAAATCAGCGTTTCTAGGGGCATAAATAAACGAGTGTTTCTGAAAAACACGCGCAAAATCACCCAGCCCGGTACAAAAAAAAGAATACCGGAAACCCAAAGAAATACGATTGAAGCCAGAAATGGATGCATACCTTTTAATTATGCCCCATACCGGCTATTTTTTCCAGCGCGGAAATATAGAGACGTATAATGTTTTCCCAGGCGTAGTGTTCTATGACATAGCGGCGCACCCGACTTTTGAAGGCCTGTAAACGCGGTTGGTCGTTTAAGAGCTCTGTGATGATGGAAATATATTGCTTGGCATTTTCCGTTTCGACGAGAAATCCGTTTTCACCATTTTCGATAGCATCCTGCAGTCCTTCAAGTCTGGATGCGATGACTGGCAATTCACACGAAGCCGCTTCTATGACAGAGATACCAAAGCCTTCCATATCGCCCTTCACTCTGATATTCGGCTGGATGAAAAGATCGCAAGTATTAAAAAGGGCATCGCGCGTCTCATCGGAAACGCGACCGAGAAGTTTAACGCGCGGAGAAAGGTTTCGCTCTCGCACTGCTTGCTCAATATTTTTGCGATCAGCTCCGTCGCCAGCGACAACATAGAGGACGTTCTCTGCAAGCTTAGGCATTACAGAGCGGATGAACCACGCGACGCCTTTACGCTTGGCCAGACGGCCGGAAGTGAGAAGAATATACTTGTTTTTCAGCGGCAGACCGATAACGGTTTCCAATTCCGCGCGCGTGTGAAACGCGAAATACTTTTCCGTATCCACGCCATTGGGAATAAAAGTGAATTTATGTTCCGGGACACCGCGCGCGACACCTTGCCGGATCGTTTCATTGCCGACGGCGATCAGTCCATCCAAAGACGGCAGGAACGCCCGTACCCAAAATCTCTGATAAAAAGCGTTTTGGAATGTGAGATCCAGACCGTGCACGATTGCAACAGCGGTTTTTTTCGGATAAAAAAGTTTCACGCACCAACCCACGATACCCAGCACGCCGTCGCCCAGCAAAAGAACATCATATCGCCGCATAAGAAACAACGCGCGCAAAGCGGCGTACGGTAAAAAAAACGGAAGAAATTTCTTGCCTCGACGGTTGGCCAGCGTTTTGGTTTCCGCGTGTTTCGGAAGCCACATGGAAAGCTCGTAGTTTTGATTTTCAATTCCGCCAGTGACCGGAGGATAAGCGCGAGAGATGAATAGAATTTTCATTTCTTGTATTTTTCCTTCTTGAATATGTACATCAAATCCTCGGTAAGTTTGCGGTTGGATTTGATCATATCGGCAATGAAAGAAAATATAAGAAGCTGGATACCGATAATGAACATACCGCTACCGAAGATTATATAATTGAGGTAGGGCGTAATCTTGAAATCGTGTGAAAGATACTGAAAGAGAAATATCGCGAATATGATCATTGAGAGCGTGATAAGAGTAAGTCCGGGAATTCCGAAAAATTTCATCGGGCGAACGTCGCGAACGGCTTTCAGGATAATGCGGGAGCTGTTGTTGATATAACTCATCACGCTTTTGACGACGCGCGATTTGCGACCGGCAAAATAGGTGACTTCCACCGGAATCCACATAATCTTTAAATTTTTACCGAGCGCATCTATGATAACTTCCTGTGTATAAGTATAATCCCCAGGCAGATTGAGACGCAGGAGCGTTTCGCGATTGTAGGCGCGAAAGCCGCAGGTGAGATCTTTGATATTGACATTCATAAAGTTACCGATGATTCTGGCGGCCATACGGTTCAAAATATCTTTGAGGAGAGGTATATTTTTGGCTTTCAGATGATCGAAACGGTCAGCGCTCACCATATCGGCCTGATTTGCGAGAATCGGCGCGATGATCTTTCTAATGTCCTCTGGATCAAACTGACCGTCGGCATCTATGTTCACCATGACATCAGCGCCGTTTTCCAACGCGCGCTCTACGGCATGACGGAATGTTTTGCCGATACCGCGATTGATACCGTTGGAATAGACGAAATCGGCACCGGCTTCTCTGGCGACTTCAAATGTCTTGTCTTTTGATCCGTCATCAATAACTTGAACGAAAACCTCATCAATACCTTCAAGTTGGCGGGGTATTCTCTTGATAGTACTTGCGATCTTTTCCTCCTCATTGAACGCCGGCAGATTGACGATGAGACGCATAATTTTAAAATCAAAATGTAAAATCAACAATAAAAAATGGATTGTTATTTTTTCTTGATGAGCACTTTGGGATCAATGCACTGCCAATCGCAATTGCCCTTGATGCCCTCAAGGCCTTTTTGGATTAAATTTTTCTGGCACAACTCAAGTGTTTTTTGGCAGGCGTCCCGACTTTCGTTGAAATAATTTGTGTTAATTTCATAACCAAAATACGGCAAAACGAAATAAGCAATCACCGTGACGCCGGCCAGCCAAATTATAAGTTTGATAATAGAAAACATTTTTTTATCGCTTATTCATCATCTTTTATCACTCATCACTTATCTTTATCTCCCTATACCTCTATAAATAATACCAGATTTTAGAAATACCTGCTTATCTAAACAATTTTTTCCGTCTACAATCACTTGGATATTGTATTTTTTCATCAGCGCCGGAGTTAGAGCTTCCTTAAATTCCTTATGATCCGTGGCGATGATCAGCGCTTCTGCCTTTTTGAGAATTGCTTCAAGAGACTTCATTGTGGATTTTCTTTTCAAATGAGGATCGAACGTTTCCACTTTGCATTTGTGTTCCTTGAGGTGTTCAATAATTTTGAGCGCCGGGGATTCGCGCACGTCGTCAACATTCGCTTTGTAAGCGAGTCCCAACACGCCCACGACCGTATCTTTCATTGCCAGACGTTTATCGTTAAGAGCGTCTTGCAGGCGCTCTACAGTGTAGGCCGGCATACCGTCGTTGGTTTCAAGCGCGTGCTTTAAGAATTCGTGATTAAAACCGGATTCTTTAGCGCGTTCCACGAGATAATGCGGGTCCACCGGAATACAGTGTCCGCCCACACCGCAGGACGGATAGTGTTTCATAAAAGCAAATGGTTTGGTCGCGGCGCCGTCTATGACATCTTTCGTATCAATGTCCAGCTTGTCAAAGGACATAGCGATCTCGTTAATGAACGCGATGTTGATATTGCGGAAAGAGTTTTCCAGAATCTTGACCGCCTCGGCTTCGCGGATGGATTTCATCGGACGGATGTCAGCGTCAATGATGGAGCGATAGAACTGGAGCGACATTTCCAGCCCTTTCTTTTCAAATGAACCGACCACGCGGGGAATGTTGGTTACGTTCCATTTTGGATCACCCGGATTGATGCGCTCGGGACAATGCGAAATGAAAATATCCTTGCCCACAGTGAAGCCGCGCTTTTCAAAAATCGGACGGACGACTTCTTCAGAAACATACGGATTGACAGTGGATTCCAAAATGATGAGCGCGCCCGCTTTGCAATGTTGCGCGATAGTTTCCGATGCACCGATAAGCTGGCCAAGATCCGGGTGATGCAAAGCGTCGACCGGTGTCGGAACACAGATAATATGAATATCGGCCGAGGCGATGTTTTTCGGATCGCTGGTTGCCTTGAAAGGGTACTTCAAAAGATTCTCTTTCAAGAAAGTGTCTTTTTTGAAAATATTTTCTCCTTTCTTGAGGAGCTTGATTTTTTCTTCGTCAATATCAAATCCAATCACATCATAACCCTTTTCTTGGGCGCGCACCGCCAGCGGCAATCCGACAT
>JAHFON010000032.1 GCA_023261695.1 Candidatus Moraniibacteriota bacterium | reverse complement strand
GAAATCCGTCACGCGTTTGGTGCGCAGTCCCCGGAAGAGAAAATAGAACGAGAAGGACAATAGGAACGTGGTCATTATGGCGCGGAAACCGATGCGTGAAAAGTTGATGGCCCAATACGAAGTCGCGAGCATAAAAGCCGCGATCAAACCGCCTATGCGCCGCCGCGAAAGTTCTTTGCCCAGCAAATAAATTCCGAGCACGGAAAACGTTCCAAATAGAACGGACCAAAATTTCAGGCCGGTGATGGTATTGCCGAGCAACGCAATAGACAGAGCTTGTAAATTAATGAACAAACCCTCGCGACCGAAATTAGCGGGATAAAAGAGTTCAAAGTTTCCGGTCTCAATGGCGTGCAAGGCATCCACGCCATTGGCGGCCTCGTCGGGATAGAGACCGACTGGGATATTTTCAATGCGATAACTGCGGACAAAAAATGCCAAAAGCAAAATGAGAGTCAAAACGACGCCGGTGATGAAACGTGCTTGGTTGCGCGCGGACATATTTTTTTGTTAGTTTTTTTTCTTGGGACTTTATGGTAAAATTATAGCAGAATTAAGTGAAAATAAAAATGAGCAGAGACTCGAAGGGATTTAAGGCGCTGGAATTACTGGGTAAAAATAACGGAGAGGGCGAACCCACTCCTGTTTTGGAAGTTGGCAAGCAATGGCGCGCAGAGGACGGAAGCCGTACCCTTACCATTGAAGAACAAGAAGGCGATTGGTTTACTGTAACTTTGCGCGGACCGCAAAATGAAGTTTTAGAAAAAATTACCAAAGAAAAAGGAAACATTGACGCATTTCTTAAAAAAGGCGGGTACTCGTGCCTTCCGCCTGTTGATGCTAGTGTAATAAAACCAGTAGAAATAGTAGATGGGGCAAAATCGCAAGTGACGAAAGAAGGACAGGTGACTGGAGATAATAAGACAAAGATCAAAGCGCCTCAACGAATTGAAACACAACAAAAAGATGCTATTGATAAACAAATAGCTTCTATGGAATTGCGATTAAAAAAACTTCAAGAACAAATATCGTTGCCACGGTTTAAGAATAAGGCTACCCCGGGACAAAAAGCGGAACATGAGAAATTAATGGAAGAACTGAAACGCGGTATTGAAAAGGCGAAACAGAGAAAAGCAGAACAAGAAACGGTAACAAATAAGGGTGTAAAGTGGGGTCAAGTGAACAGACCAACATTGGCAGAACAAAAACGGGTGATTGACGAACAGATAGCCTTTATGGAGGGGCAATTAAAAAACACTCAAGTTGATCAGGATGCTACTCCAGAACAAATAGCGAAACATAAGAACTCCATAAAAGCACTGAAACTCGGTATTGTAGAGTTGATTGACAAACAGATAGATCTTATACAGTTGCAATTACAAAACACTCGAGTTGCTAAGAATGCTACTCCAGAACGAATAGCGAAACATAAGCAATTAATAGAAAAACGGAAACTCCTTATCGAAGAGGCGAAACAGAAAAAAGCAGAACTAGAATTAGCGGATCAAGAGGAGGTTGTGCCAACTCCAGTTGCCGGTGTTCCAATTGGACGGGGAGAACCACAAAGCAAAATAATCAGACAAAGACAAACAGGAGCGAAGACTGGAAAAGAAAAACCGATAATGAATGGCCATGGAACAAGAATTGATCTAGGCTCATTGCCTGAAGAACAGCGTGAATACGCGCTTCGCCGCGAAGCAAGAAAAAACATAAAAATTCCTACAGACAGGTTACCGGTCGTTCCAGTTGCTGGTGTTCCAACTGAACAGGTTAAGGATGAAGAAGCAAAACAATTGGAATTACCGATAGAAATTCCTTATGGCTGGCCAGCCCGAGATCATCAGGAACCAGGTGATAAACAAAAAGCAACAGAGGGCGTTACCGCGGAACAACCGAAGGAAAAGGAAGAAGTGATTGATGAAAAGAAAATGGAAGATTTGCGCAAGCGAGTGGATGAGGCGCGCACCAACTATGCGAAAGAGGATTACGAAAATACCAGCAAATGGGTTAAGTTAAAAAATATTTTTCGCGGCATCAAACAAGGAAAAAGCGCTGACTCGGAATATTTTCAAGCCCAATATAATAACGCGCTGATTGATCTGCACAACGCGGAACTGGCACAGGTTAAACAGTCTCAATTGCAGGGAAATGAGTTACACGAAGCTCTGGCTGGAACATTGATGTATTTCAAATACGATGAGTTGGTGAATGTGGCCAATGAGAGGACGCGGGTGCGCGTGGAAAATCAGGGGTGGCCGGGGAAGGTGCTGGGAGTGGCAGAGGGAATAGTGAGGTCATATAATAAACTTTCTTTCGGGAAGAAATTGAGAACCGCGGGAGTTATGTGGGGATTGGCGTTGGGATTGGCCGGAGTGACTGGGGGAGCGTCGCTTTTGGCGAGGAGAATGTTTGCCGGAGTCGGAGCCGCGGTGGCCTATGAAGGGATAATGGAAAAAGTGTCTGACAAACGATCTCGTTCCAAAGCTGAAAAAGAATCTGCGCAAAAAGTGGAAGAATGGGAGCGGCGATATTCTCAAAACACGGAGGTATCTCTTTCAGAGCAGGAAATAGAACAAAGAGAAAAAGACAGAGAGCGTCATCTGAATAAGGTATTTGAAGAAGCGATTTTTTCCTTGGACGAAAAATTACAAAAGAAAAAACGCGATGCTTTGTATAGAAAAACTATAGCTCTGGGCGCCGGTTTGGGGTCAAGTTATTTGGCTACTTGGGCTTTCCATCATTTTGGAGGAGATGAACTGGTTAAGGGAGTCAAAGAAAGCATAATGCATGGACTGGGAGGCGGCGCAACCGTAGAGCAAGTTCAGGAACATTTGGGTTCCGCGGTACCATCATCGCCAGACGCGGTTTTGCCTGATAGTGTAGAGGCGCCATCTGTTTTGCAAAACGCGGTAGAAATGAAAACAAATTTAGTCAATGAGTTCGTGAATCGGGATATTGTAGTTGAAAAAGGCGATTCAGTGTGGAAAATTTCCGGCAAACTGGCGGATCAATTAAATCTGGAGGGGGCGCAAAGAACGCATTTTATTGACGCGCTGAAAGATCAGTTTGGAGACTTGCCTTTAGGGGAGGGACAGCATATTAATTTTTCTGATCACGGTATTGATGAGAATTTTGTGGATCAAGCGCTGGAACGCTCCGGCGCGCTCACACCGGAACAATCGGCGCAAATTTTGGTGAACGACACGAGATTGTCCGCGTTCGCGGAGGCTAATCGAGATTTGAAGAGAAGTTTTCCGCCACCCACAGAAGGGCTTAGGTTTGAGGGAGCTGATGTGATCGACACTCCCAGTGCGACCACTACCGCGCCCGGTTTTCATTTTGGCGCGCAGGCAGATTTAGATTTTCAGCCAGCGGCAGAACAAGGTGTTGGTCCTAATGTAGTTGCTGAAAGCGCGGCTCCACCGGAATTTGAAGCGTTTAACTTGGATGAGCGCGTGGATGGTTGGTACAAGCAGGTATTTGAGGTGGGAACGAAGGATGTTCAGTTCGGACAAGTGGAATTGGCAAAATCCGGGATAGAGAGTTTGAAATTAAGGGACCTTGCGCATGATGCCAAACTGTTTGGGGAGGGAGCGACGGAAGGGTATTATACCGGATTGAAGAGAGAGCAAATTTCCAATTTCGCGAGATTTTTCCAAGGGGCGTCTTCAAAGGAAATCGGCTTTGATGCCACAACATTCTTGCGCGAAAATCCCAACGCGAATTTGACAGATTATTTTGAAAAAGTGGCTCCGCTTACAAAGTTCGGTCAGCATATAGGTCATTATTCCACACGCTAAAAATATAATTTTTTTAACATGCTAAAATTATGGATACGGATCAAGAAAAGTTGAGGCAGGAATTAGTAGCAATGCTGAATCTTCAGGGGATTCCGCGGGATAAGCAGGAAGCTTTGCTCGCCAAGATGGGAGAGGCGCTTCTGAAGAGGATTTTTCTGGAAACGATGGAGAAGATCGGCGATGCGGGCGTGGCAGAGTATGAGGCCTTGCTAGATCAAGGGGACAAACAAAAAGAGATAGAAGATTTTTTTGAAAAGAAGATTCCCGGGTACAATGTCTTTGTGCGCGGGGTGGCGGAAAAGTTTAAGGAGGAAATATCGGAAAAGACTCTGCAAATAATTTGAAATTTAGATTTTATAATTTTTTTATTATGCCGGAAGAAAAAGTATTAGAGACGGAAAATAGCGAAAAAATTGGAGAAACGTCAGAAAAACCGGACATCACTCCCAGAATGGCCGATGTGTCCGTGGCTTCTGAACAGGAAATATCCATAGACAAAAAATCAGAGAAACTGGAAGGAAAATACCAAGAGATTCTCTCCAAAGTGTCTCCGTCCAGCGCCGCGACTGCTCATTCTAATGCTGATGTCGCTTTGGATGTCAAAAGTATTGGCGCTACTGCAGATGAAGAGAGTAAAATTCAGAAACTTCTGGATTTAGCTCAAAGTAAAGGTGTCGTATACGCGGTCAAGGTGGCCAGAGATTTGAAAGATTACTACGCGCTGGATATGATGCATGACGCGCTGGTGGACAAGTTGTATGAAGGTTTACTCTCTCGCGGTTTGATACAAAAAGATTAAAATAAAATGAGCTCTGATCTGAATATTATTCTAGTTCCGCTTTCGTGGCTACTTGCGTTTGTATCGCTGGTGAGCGGCGCTTTTTTGGTCGCCCGGAGTTTTTTGCGTTTTCGCTATCAAGTGAATCAATCCGTCAATATGGATTTGGAGATGGTTCGGGTAACACGCAAGCAAACGCAGGAAGGACGAGAGCAGGGCGCTGAAGCGTGGAAAGAAGAAATTTGGGCTATGGAGCAGTTGCTCTCTTCGCTCTCCGTGCTCAAGCCGAAAGAGCATATTCTCAAGCGAATGTTTTTTGACACTCCGACAATAGTGTTTGAAATCACTAATCCGTCTTCCAGCGAAGAAATATTTTTTTATCTTTCATTTCCGAAGCGTTTTCGCGAGAGCGCGGAGAAACAAATTCACAGTTTTTTTCCTCACGCGGTGATTGAAAAAGTTTCCGACTATACGATTTTTTCTCCGGGGAGCCACGCGGCCGTATCTGTTTTGGAACTGGCGAAGAGTTACGCTTTGCCGCTTAGAACTTATCGTACGGTGGACGTGGATCCTCTCAATGAAATTTCCAACGCGCTTTCCAAACTGCAAACTATAGAGGAAGGAGCATCCATTCAGATTGTTTTGACGCGGGCGAATATAGGATGGCGAGGCAAGGGCAAATCCATCGCTCAAAAAATGCAAGAGGGCAAGCGCTTGAAAGACGCGGAGGGACATTCTCTGGCGCGGGAAATGGGAGCTATTTTGGGCAAGGGCCTACTGGAAACCGCGTTGCATTCCAAGAAAAAAGATTCAGGCAGTGAAGACAAGAAACCGGTGAATCTTACGCCGGAAGAGCAGGAGCTCGTGAAATCCATTGATAATAAAGCGAACAAATCCTCGTTTCGGGCGAATATACGCTTGATCGCTTCCGGGGCGACACAAGAGCGGGCGGAAGAAGTGCTCGCGCATATGGAGAACGCTTTCGGACAGTTTGAAAATCCGGAAGTCAACAGTTTCCGCGTGAAGAAACGCATCAAACAAAAACAGGCCGTCTACGATTACATTTTCCGCAACTTTGATGATGAAACGGAGATGATACTTTCTGTGGAGGAGCTGGCGAGCATTTTTCATTTTCCGATTTCCACCACCGAGACGCCAAAAATAAAATGGCTGAAAGCCGGAGCCGCCCCGCCGCCGGTAAATATACCGATAGAGGGAATAGAGCTTGGTTTCAATGATTACCGCGGAGTCAAGGCTGATATTCGTATCACTGACAATGATCGTCGCCGACATATGTATGTTATCGGGCAGACCGGTGTCGGCAAGTCAAACTATCTGCAGGAAATGGCGAAAAAAGACGCCCGCGCCGGCAAAGGATTTTGTTTCATTGATCCGCATGGCGATGCTATTGAAGATATTTTGACCGCCATTCCCAAAGAACGCGCGGAAGACGTGATCGTTTTTGATCCGTCGGACGTGGCGCGTCCCATCGGCATCAATATGCTGGAATATGACCCTCTGCATCCGGAACAAAAAACGTTTGTGATTAACGAGATGATCGGCATATTTGATCAGCTCTATGATTTGAAGGCGACGGGCGGACCGATGTTTGAGCAATATATGAGGAACGCGATGTTGCTGGTGATGGAACATCCGGAGAGCGGATCCACTCTGATGGAAATTCCCAAAGTGCTGGCCGACGAAGAATTTCGCCGCTATAAATTACAGCATTGCGCCAATCCGATCGTTAGAGATTTCTGGCTCAAAGAGGCGGAAAAAGCCGGCGGCGAAGCGGCGCTGGCCAATATGGTGCCGTACATCACGTCCAAACTCACGACTTTTATTTCCAATGATATGATGCGGCCGATTATCGCTCAACAAAAAAGCGCCATCAATTTCCGCGAGTGTATGGACAGCGGAAAAATTATTTTGATCAATCTTTCCAAAGGTAAAATCGGAGAGATCAACGCGCGTTTGCTCGGAATGGTGGTGGTCGGCAAGATTCTGATGGCGGCGCTTTCACGCGTGGATATTCCGGAAACGGAGCGCAAAGATTTTTATCTGTATTTGGATGAGTTCCAGAATGTAACCACGACTTCCATCGCACAGATTCTTTCTGAAGCGCGCAAGTATCATTTAGTACTCATTTTAGCTCATCAATTTATTGCTCAATTGAAAGAAGAAATTTCCAAGGCTGTATTTGGCAACGTGGGTTCACTTGTGGCGTTTCGCGTGGGGCCGGAAGACGCGGAATTTCTGGAAAAACAATTTGCGCCCGTTTTTACGGCGAGCGACATTGTGAATGTGGACAATTATAATTGTTTCGTGCGTTTTTTGATGAACAATGAGCTGACCAAACCGTTCAATATGAAGACTTATCCGCCGACGCACGGCGATCAGGAAGTCGCCAATGCTCTGAAAGAGCTTTCGCGTTTGCGTTACGGCCGCGATGTGTCAATTGTCAATCATGAAATTATGAACCGCGCCAATTCGACCCAAAGCGCGTAGAATCAAGCGGGAAGTGTTTTAATCACTGTTCCATTTTGAAAGCCAGCAGAGTATCGGCGGTAGTGACGAGAATCTCGCTGGTTTTTTCGTTGACGGCGAGGGTTTGCGCCAGATCCAATTTTTCAGAAAAATATTGCGCGACGAGAAGTCCGTCCTGATTCCAAACCAAGACGCGTTTATTTGTCGCATCCAGCGCGTAAATGTTGGCGAGGCCGGGACGAGTGAAAATGCCCGTCATAACAATGGGCGTATCTGGAGACTCAAGATTTTTTACATAGTGGCCGCGGGAAAATATTTGAACGCCACTTTTCCCGGAGGCGAGGAAAATATTTTCATTGATGGCTATTCGTGCGTTTTCTTCAAAGGTGACCGAGTCTTTCAACCACGCGGATAATGGGCCGAAACCGCCCTCTGCCCGCGGAAAGCGGTAAATTTGGTTGCTTGCGCTGTCCAGGATATAAAGATAGGTGAGATAGGTATCAATATCTTGAATCAGAGTTTTTTCCGGAAGTGAAACGTTATTTTGAACAAAGCTGTGATTTATCGTGCTCCAGGCGAAGAATTTTCGGGCATCGGTATAAATAAAAATGAGGCTTAAGTCATCCATTGGAGCGGCGAATTGAATGCCGCCGCTTTCTGCGGGCAGGGCGTAGTGTTTGTTTTCGCGCACATTGATGATTTCTTTGGCGGTGGCCAGATAGACTTCGCCGTTAAGGAGCATAGAAGCGATATTCGGATTTTCTGAAGTTGCAAGCACGATCGGTTCTTTAAGTATGTGAGAGTTTTTTTCTGTAATGAACGGCATCGGTGTTTCAGAATTACTTTGAGTTTTTTCCGGAGCGTTATTTTGAGAATTTTCTTCAGTGGGGCGCATCCAGAAAAATAGCCAGCTGATAAGAATGACGAGAAATAAACCACTGCCCGCAAGAATCGTTTTTTTCAGTCGTGCAGGCGAGTTGCTCCATAAAAGAAATACGCGGCGGAGAAAGTTTGGTGTATCCAGCGCAAGCCAGCCCTGAAAAGCGCGCGAGGGGGTTCTCTTTGAGAAAAATTTTTGAATAGAGAAAAACTTGGGAGAAGATTTTTCTTGTGGCGTGGCGGGTTGCAAAATGGAGGACGCTTGGAAGCGCGCCAAAGCCATACTGTTTTTAAAGTGTTTGTGGAGAAAACGCCAAGTTTTGCGAGTGATGACCACGCCTTGTCTGGTAGTGATGCCCAAAAATATAAAACTTTGCTGTTTTCCTTTG